>JAPPDQ010000584.1 GCA_028875495.1 Chloroflexota bacterium | reverse complement strand
CACGCTCCGCTGCTTGTGCGGGCCCCCGTCAATTCCTTTGAGTTTTAGCCTTGCGGCCGTACTCCCCAGGCGGGATACTTAACGCGTTAACTACGACACAGAGGGGGTCGATACCCCCCATGTCTAGTATCCACCATTTAGGGCGTGGACTACCCGGGTATCTAATCCGGTTCGCTCCCCACGCTTTCGCGCCTCAGCGTCAGGTGCAGCCCAGAAAGCCGCCTTCGCCTCTGGTGTTCCTCCCGGTATCTACGCATATCACCGCTACTCCGGGAATTCCGCTTTCCTCTGCTGACCTCAAGCCTGCCAGTTTCTCATGACCCCTCCCAGTTGAGCCGGGAGATTTCACATGAGACTTAGCGGGCCGCCTACTCGCCCTTTACGCCCAGTAAATCCGGACAACGCTCGCATCCTACGTATTACCGCGGCTGCTGGCACGTAGTTAGCCGATGCTTATTCCTCGGGTACCGTCCGTTCTCTTCCCCGAGAAAAGGAGTTTACGACCCGAAAGCCTTCTTCCTCCACGCGGTGTCGCTGCGTCAGGCTTTCGCCCATTGCGCAAGATTCCCTGCTGCTGCCTCCCGTAGGAGTGGGGGCCGTGTCTCAGTCCCCCTCTGCCCGTTCGTGCTCTCACACCGGGTACCCGTCTACGGCTTGGTGGGCCTTTACCCCACCAACTACCTGATAGGCCGCAAGCCCGTCCCAGAGCGACCGAAGCCTTTCCCCCAACGGCAACGCCTGTTGGGACGTACGGGGTATTAGGCACGATTTCTCATGATTATTCCCCGCTCCGGGGTTGGTTACTTACGTGTTACTCAGCCGTCTGCCACTTTACTTAGCGACCGAAGCCGCCGTTCTCGTTCGACTTGCATGCATTAAGCGCACCGCCAGCGTTCGTCCTGAGCCAGGATCAAACTCTAAGTGTTTGACGATTTCCTTTCACTATCCAGTTGTTAAGGTGCAAAACCCATACCGCCCACGTACTCTGCGCGGCACGGACAAACATAATATCGCCCCAGCATCGAGGTGTCAACCGATATATGTGAGAATCACAGGGCAATCATTGGTAGACCCACCGTCAATCGTCACTCGACGAAGGCCAGTGGTATCCGGAGGGGTGAGCCGCAGAGGCGCAGCCTCGTACTTCACACTCCGCCGACTACGACTTACGGCTCCAACCCCTCGACAGCGGGCAGGACCTCATTCGCCAAAAGCTCCATCGACCGGTAGAACTGCGCGTTGCCGTTGCCCCAGTCGTCCGTTTGGACGAGCAGTGTGCCGAAGCCGCCCGACTGATCGTACATCTCCCTGATCTTCTCGACGCAGTAGTCCGGGTCGCCGACGATCCAGTAGTTCTCGATCATGTACTCCGGCGTCACGTCCTGATCGGGAATGTCCGGGTCGTACTTGAATAAGTCCACGCCGCTTGGGCTGTTGCCGATCAGTCGCATCCAGTAGTCGGTGAAGTCGCGGGCCAGCGCACCCTCCATCGCTTCCATGCGGGCTTGCTCGGTCGTCTCCGCGACGTATACCTGCTTCGCTATACGCCATGATTCCCTCGACGGCGTGCGGCCGCCTCGCTCCGCCCCCTCCGAGATCGATTCCCAGTTGTATTCAAGCTGCGACGTGTGGACGAGACTCGCGCTCAGGGGAATCCACCCGCGCTCTCCCGCCATCGCGAGCGTAGAAGAACGTACGCTGGCCCCTGCCACCGCGATCGGTGGGTGCGGCTGCTGGTACGGCCGCATGTGGAAGGCGATCTCCATCTCCGTGCGGTCCTGCGGTTTGCGCGTGCTGTAGAACTGCCCGTCGAAGTCCTCGGGGCCGTTCTCCCAGATACTGAGGATCAACTCAATGCCCTCCATCATGCGCTCACGCTGTGCCGCTGGATCAGGGTCGATGCGCAGCATCTCCGCGTCACTGGGTGTCCCACCGGAGCCGATGCCGAACATGAACCGGCCCTTGGCCAAGTGGTCCAGCATGGCGATGCGGTGGGCGACCTGTACCGGGTCGTGAAAATGGAGCAGCACCACACCCGTCCCGAACACGATCTGCTCCGTCTCGCCCAGGGCGCGGGCGATGAACAGCTCCGGGGTGGGCATGTTCTCCCATTCGAGCAGCATGTGCTCGCCTACCCATATCTCGCTGAAGCCCAGCCGGTCGGCCCTCTGTACCAGTTCGAGGTCCTCGTCGTAGGTCTCGGCAGGAGGCCTCCCCGGAGGGTGCAGCGGCATCATAAACAGACCGAACTTCATTGCTATCTCCTCTTGGGCGTGTTCGTCCGCTTCGAATCGCGCCGTTGGGGCCGCCGGCACGCCGCATTTCACCACACCCCTGTCATACGTGTCTACGGTTCGATGTTTTGACTCGCAATTCTCTCAAACATATAATCTCCGCATGGACGACGTTCAGACGGATACGGCCCCAACCACGCCGGCATCAACTTCCGACTCCCATAGTCTCCTCGAAATGTACCGGCAGATGGTCCTTTGCCGGACGCTCGACGAGCGGGTCTGGATGCTCAACCGGCAGGGCAAGGCCGCCATCGTCGCGTCGGCGCAGGGACACGAGGCTGCACAAATCGGAAGCGTCCATGCCCTCCGCATCGGACAGGACCACTTCTACATCTACTACCGCGACCTTGCCGTGCTGGTCGCTCTGGGCCTGACTCCGCGCGAAATCATGCTTGGCTTCACGGCGAAGGCCGGCGAGCCCCTCGCGGGCGCGCGACAGTTTCCCACGCACGGTGCATCGCCTCGTCACCGCATGGTCAATCTCTCGAACGTCGTCGGCACGCAGATACCGCAGGCCGTCGGCTCCGCTTTGGCCTCGAAGATGCGTGGAGAGGACACAGTCACAATCGTCTACTTCGGCGACGGCGCGTCCAGCGTCGGCGATTGCCACGAGGCTATGAACTACGCCGCCGTCCACAAGCTTCCGGTCATCTTCCTCTGCGAGAACAACGGCTACGCGATCTCAGTCCCCCTGGACCTGCAGATGGCCGTCGACAGCGTCGCCGGCCGCGCCGAGGGCTACGGGATGCCGGGCGTCGTCGTAGACGGTGCCGACATCATGGCCGTCCACGAGGCCACCACCGAAGCCGCGGACCGCGCACGCTCCGGGGGTGGTCCAACCATCGTGGAGACCATGGTCGAGCGATACCTCCCCCACACCAGCGACGACGACGACAGCCGGTACCGCCTTCGAGAGGACATAGAAAAGGCCCGCGAGCGCGACCCCGTCCGCATGTTGCAAGAGCAACTCCTCGCTGACGGACTGTTGAGCGAGGAGGACGACGAGAGAATTCGCAACGACGCGAAGCGAGTAGTGAACGAAGCCACCGACTCCATCGACGCGGCCTCCTACCCAACGACCGAGGATTTCTTCAAGCACGTCTACGCCGACGGAGTCCAACCATAGCCCTGCAAACCGTCATAGAAGCTGTACGCGACGCGATGCGCGAGGAGATGCGCCGCGACGACCGCGTCTTCATCATGGGCGAGGATATCGGTGCTCGTGGCGGCGTCTTTCTCGCCACGGACGGCTTCATCGAGGAGTTCGGCCCGGAGAGAGTCATCGACACGCCGCTGGCCGAATCGTCAATTGCCGGAATCGCCCTCGGCGCGGCAATGAACGGGATGCGCCCCATCGCTGAGATCGAGTTCGCCGACTTCATCTGGCCCACGATAAACCAGATCGTCGGCGAGGCTGCCCGCGTGCGCTACGGCACCGCCGGCCAGCTCAACGTGCCGCTCGTACTGCGTGCCCCGCAGGGCGGAGGCGTGCGCGGTGGCCTCTACCATTCCCAGAGCGCCGAGGCATTCTTCAGCCACACCCCCGGCCTCAAGGTCGTCACACCCGCGACCCCTTACGACGCCAAGGGCCTCCTCAAGAGCGCCATCCGCGACGACGATCCCACCGTCTTCCTCGAACACAAGCGGACATACCGGCTCGTGCGCGGCGACGTGCCCGATGACGACTACACCGTCCCCATCGGCGTCGCCGACGTGAAGCTCCCGGGTGACGACCTCACCGTCATCACCTATGGCCTCATGCTCCATCACTGCATCGAGGCCGCGCAGATACTCGACGGAGAAGGAGTCAGCGTGGAGGTCGTCGATCTCCGCACCATCCGTCCTCTTGACGAGGAAACTATCCTGGCATCGGCTAAAAAGACCGGCAAAGTCCTCGTCGTCCATGAGGATACCAGGCTGCTCGGCGTGGGCGGAGAGGTGGCCGCCATCGTCGCCGAGCACGCATTCGAGTACCTCGACGGCCCCGTCATGCGTCTCGCCGGACCGGAGGTACCCCCCATGCCGTTCAGCCCGACGCTGGAGGCCGTATTCCTCCTCGACACCGACCGCATCGTCGCGGCCATGCGCACTCTGGCAGCCTACTAGCAAGCGTGCAATGCCAACTCTCTTGAAATTCTCTGTTACCAACATGACACCTTGTCCACATACCGCCATTCCTTCCAAAACAGACCATCTCCAACCTTCCCGTAGGGGCAACCCTTGTGGTTGCCCGTCTCCGCTCCGCACACATTTTCATAGCTGGTAGTTCAGTCAACGAGAATACGGCGACATCAATAGGAAATGGCATAAGATCCATCAACCCATGACCTGACGGGAACCGAGATAGGCATACAGGACAACAACGAGGTTGCGAATGAGGATCACACTCCCACACGTCGGGGAATCCGTCACCGAGGCCGTCATCGAGAAATGGCTCAAGCAGGTCGGCGACCGCGTGGAGAAGTACGAGCCGCTCGCGGAGGTCGTCACCGACAAGGTCAGCATGGAAATGCCGTCACCCGTAGAGGGCGTGCTCACGGACATCTTGGTCGATGCGGGACAGACCATTCCCATGGGGGCTGAGATCGCGGAAATAGCAACTGAGTCCGACGAAGCCGCCTCCATCGAGGACGTCGCGCCTCAGCCTGCGCCGTCTCCCGCCCAACCGCTCGACCGGATCGGTACTCTCGTCAAGGACGCCACAAACGTCGGCCCCACCGGATCAGGCGGACCCATCACCACCGGCGTCGAGTCGAACGAACCCGCTGCCGGGGCCCGATACTCACCCGCCGTCCTGAGGCTGGCCGAGTTGCACGATGTGGACCTCTCCTTCGTCTCCGGAACGGGTCACAACGGACGAATAACCCGCAAGGACGTGCAAACGTATATCGACTCCGCACAGACCCCCGCCGAACCTGAGCCCGAACCGACCGGCAAGGACGAGCGCGTCCCTCTCACAGCCATACGCCGCATGATCGCCGAGAACATGAAGCGCAGCGTGTCCGAGATACCCGAAGCCTGGAGCTCGATGGAAGTCGACATGACCAACGTCATGGCGGCGCGAGAGCGCGCCAAAGACGATTTCGAGCGCAAACAAAGTGCCCGCCTCACGCCTCTGGCATTCGCCCTCAGAGCCGTGGCCGAATCCCTTAGAGCCAACCCAATCGTCAACTCAACGTGGGCAGACGATGCCATCATAATGAAAGGTCACATCAATCTCGGAGTCGCTATCGCAACCGAAAGGGGCCTCCTCGTCCCCGTCATCCCAAATGCAGACCTCCAAAGCGTCGCGGAGCTCGCCAAGTCCATCGACACCCTCGCGTCCAAGGCACGGGCAAACAGACTCGACATCGCAGACGTGCAGGGAGGAACGTTCACCGTCAACAACACCGGCGCGCTCGGTTCCGTCACGGGCAAGGGCATCATCAATCACCCGCAGGCTGCCATCCTGAACACCGAGTCCATCGTCAAGCGGCCCGTCATCATCGGCGACGCTATCGCTATACGCTCCATGATGAACATCTGCCTCACCTTCGATCACCGCATCATGGACGGCCGCGAGGCGGGCGCGTTCCTCGCCGACGTCAAACGGCGGCTCGAAAGCGTCGACCCTGCCGCGAGCATCTGACGACCATGCCCGACTGCCTCGTAGTGCACCTCGGCTCCATCGACTATCCTTCCGCGCTCGCGCTCCAGCGCGACCTCCACCAGCGAGTGACAAACGGCGAACTCCCGGCCCTACTTCTCCTCCTCCAACACCCACATGTGTACACCCTTGGCCGTCGCGGCGCCGATACCGACATTCTCGTGTCGCCGGCCACCCTTGATGAACTCGATGCCGTCGTGTACCACACCGACCGGGGCGGCGAAGTGACCTACCACGGTCCCGGACAGCTCGTCGGCTACCCCATACTCGACCTTCGGGCTGCCGGACTCGGCCCGCTCGCCTACGTACGCGCGCTGGAACGGGTCATCATCTCCACACTGGCCGAATTCGGCATCCACGCCACGTCCGAAGATAGGCCCACCGGCGTATGGGTCGACGACGCCAAGATCGCCGCAATCGGCGTCCGCGTCAGTCGCGGCGTGACGATGCACGGCTTGGCCCTGAACGTTAACCCCGATCTCTCCTACTTCAACCACATCGTCCCCTGCGGGATGCCCGATGCAAGCGTAACCTCCATCGCCGAGCAAAGCGTTGCTCTCGACGTCTCTGGTGTTGTCGATATCTTTTCAAAACACTTCGCCGACATCCTTGGCTACTCGCTCATACACACAACCTTTTCTGCGCTTACGGAACAGAATCTCCCCGTCGTGTCGATCGCCCAGGGCCGACTCTAGCACTCAGTCAACTCAGACATAACAAACCGGACAGATGCCGATTTATCCCCTCTCCCGTCGTGGGAGAGGGCTAGGGTGAGGGTGTTGTGAGTAACCCACAAAATCATCAGGAACGGACGCCAACAGCTCAATGACGTACCGCAGGCCGTCGTGAACATCCACAAGCTCCTCTTCCGCTTACTCTTGGGACAAAGGCTCCCTACGACCCATGGCGAGCTTACCGTTCAGGGCATTCAACACGCGGTCACCATCCGCCGAGACAAGTACGGCGTCCCATACATCAAGGCCGAGACCGACGATGACGCATGGTACGCATTGGGTTTCTGTCAGGGACAGGACAGATCCTTCACCCTGGAAATGCTCTTGAGGGCCTCACGGGGAACACTGTGCGAACTCGTCGGACCGGGAGTGCTGGCAACCGACCGCCTCTCCCGTCAACTCGGCTTCACTCGCCTCGCTCCGAAACAGTTGAAAGTGTTCCATCCCGATGTCAGGCAGCGTTTCGAGTCATTCGCTCGAGGCATCAATGACGGCGTTACAAGAGGCAGACGCCGCAAGACCCACGAATTCACCCTGCTACGCGCCGAACCTTCGTCATTCGAGGCGGTCGACCTCGTGGGAGTCTACCTCCTCCAGTCAATGGCGCTCTCGACCAATTGGGATGTCGAGATCGTCCGACTCCGAATGCTCGAGTTGGACGGTCCGGACGCGCTGACCCTCCTCGATCCGTCCTATCCTGACTGGCATCCCGTTAGCACCGTGGAGGGCGTCACCGCCGGGCAGGCCGCGGACGCACTCGCCCGTGACCTCGCCTCGCTCGCCGAAGTCGTCGGCGTCAACCGGGCGTCCAACAGCTGGGCCGTCGCGCCCTCAAAAACGGCCACCGGCCGTCCCATCCTCGCAAACGACCCTCACCTCGTGCCCACACTCCCACCGCACTGGTACCTCGCCCACGTCCGCACACCGACATGGGGGGTAGTGGGTGCCTCCTTCGCCGGGCTTCCGGCCTTCCCTGTCGGCCACAACGGGCACGTCGCTTGGGGCGTAACACTCGGTCTCGCCGACAACTCCGATCTCTTTCTGGAGCAGATCGGCGAAGACGGCGTCAGTGTGCGTGAGGGGTCCGGGTACGTGCCTTGCGAGGTCATTGATGAGACCATCAACGTCAAGAACAGTCCCCCACACCACGAACGGGTCATCTTAACCCCGAGAGGCCCCATCGTCGGAACGTCCAAGTCGGACGACTCGCTCGCCTTCTCCATCAAGGCGACTTGGCTCCAGGCCTTACCGGTCGAGGGCCTGCTGGAGACCCACACTGCCAAAACAGGTGAAGAGTTCCGCCAACTCTTCAGCAAGTGGCCGCACATATCACTCAACCTTGCCTACGCAGACACCCATGGCGACATCGGACTCCAACTGGCAGGGCAGGTCCCGCGCCGAAAAGCGGGTTTCGGCACAATGCCCATGCCCGGCTGGGATGGCAGCTCCGGCTGGAACGAAGAATTCGTCCCATTCGACGAGATGCCGCACACCACCAACCCTTCGCAGGGTTTCGTGGCTACTGCCAACAACCAACCGCTCCCGTCTGGGCAAGGTCCATTCCTCGGAGTCGACTGGCTCGACGGCTACCGCGCGTCACGGATCATGGAGATCGTGGGAGCAGTTGACGACTGGGACATAGAAGCCACCACACAGGCACAACTCGATACCTTGTCCATCCCGTGGCGCGAGATGAGAGATGTGGTGTTGGCGGTCGAGACTTCAACGATTGAGGCCCAACAAGCCTTAGATACGCTCACAGAATGGGATGGCAATGTAGGGGTCGATTCCGTGGGAGCCACCGTCTTCGAGTTCTTCCTTAAGGAAATGGTGCAAAGGGTAGCCATGGTCAAGGCCCCGAAATCATGGGAGTGGGCAATCGGTCGGAGCGAAACGCCCGTCCACTCGCTGACCCTTCTTTCAGGACGCAGGGTCGGCCACTTGGTGAACCTCTTACGAAACCCTCCGGACGGCTGGTCCGACGTTCCGCTTCCAAAGCTCATCGACGACTCGCTCGCAGCAGCGACCATCGAGTTGTACGCACGTTACGGGGCCGATCCAAGTGATTGGCGTTGGGGTCGCATCCGCCCTCTCACCCTGAAACACCCCGTCGGACGGAGTCGTTGGCTGGCTCCCGTCTACAATCTCCCCCCGGTCCCCTGCGCCGGCGATACCAACACCGTCTTCCAAACTGGCGCCGACCCTCGCAACCCCGGAGCGGGCCCCCTCGTTTGCCCGTCCATGCGCATGGTGCTCGATGTCGGAAACTGGGATGAGAACACGTTCGCCCTGCCGGGCGGTCAGTCGGGCAACCCGCTATCCCCCCACTACGACGACCAGTTCCGTCTCTGGGCGCGAGGCGAGGGCATAACAATCCCGTGGACGCCTGAGGTAGTGGAAAAAGTAGCCATCTCGACCCTATCCCTGCTGCCGGAAAGCGTAGGTATGCCATAACCGACGATAGCGGATTGGTGCCCGCCGAGACAGTCCGACTCGTCGCCCCGGACGCTATTGCAAACGCTGGAGCCAACGGGCAGGATCGAACTGCCGACCTGCTGTTTACGAAACAGCTGCTCTACCACTGAGCTACGTTGGCTCGTGCCAAATAATTGTAGCACAGCCCCCTATTTATTAACTGAAGAGGGACACTCGTCGAGTGTCCCTCTCTTCCTTCGTTCGACTGTTTGGCCGGACTGTTGAAATCCGGCCCCGTCGTACCGGGGGCCTCCCGGTTATTCTTCCGTTCATCGTGTCCGCCTAGTTCCGGGTGTAGAAGCTGTACGGGTCTGCGCTCCGCAGCTCGCGGAAGTCGCGCTTCGCCTGCTCACGGGTCGGCGCGCCGGTCGCGTCGAGCTCCTGGAGCTTCTGAAGGTACCGCTCGAAATCGGCCCCGGGGCCGGCGGGCTTGATGAACTTGATTACTGCCTTGAACATATTTACCTCCTTTCCTTGATTCTTCGTCGTTCCAACTTCGGTCGTCTCTGGCATTTCACCCTCCTCTATTTGTGGTTGACCGGTCATCCAAGTCCATTGTCAACCATATTCTTTATCAACAACAGACATTGTGCGTGATAATATATATTCGTATTCGCAATACTAATTCGGGTAGCCATCATCATGGAACTACGAGAACTGAAGAGCTTCTGCACGGCGGCGAAAGCGGGCGGCATCTCCAAGGCCGCTATCGAGCTCGGCCTCGGTCAGCCGACGGTAACGACCCATATCCGCAAGCTGGAGCAGGAGATGGGGGCCGTACTGTTCGACCGGAGCAAGCGCCCCATCCGGTTGACACCGTCCGGCGTGGCGCTCCTCGACCTCGCTGCGCCACTCATCGAAGGCATCGACGACCTAGTCGACAGCACCACGCAAGCCGAACAGGAGAGTATCATCACCGTCGCCACGACGAATGACATGGTCGCGCACACTCTCCTGCGCACGGTCACGGTCTTCCTCCACCGCCATCCTCACACGCGACTGAGGATACGAGCGGCCTACATGGACGACATCATCGAAATGGTGCGTTCAGGGGAGATGGACCTGGGACTCATTCCTTATCCCGGCAGGTCCGAGGAGCTCGACTTCACCGGTCTCTTTGCCTATGAGAGAGTGCTCATCACTCCTCTTGACCATCCCCTGCTGAAAGAGGAGGTCGTAACCTTCGAGCAAATAGCCGAGTGGCCGCTCATCCTTCGGGGCGGAATGACGCTGACGCGCTCCATGCTTGAATCGGAATTCAAGCGGCGAGGCCTCTCCTACGAGGTGCTCGTGGAGCTTGACGGCATGGACATCATCAAGCGGTACGTCGCGCTCGGCATGGGCATATCCGTTGGTCCACGCTTGGCTATCGAGCCTGAAGACGAGCGCACGCTTGGCATCGTCAACCTTGCTAACCTGCTGCCCGTAGAGCAGACCGGCATCCTCACGCTCCGCGGACGAACCCTATCGACCCCCGCGCAGCTATTCATTCAAGTGATGCGGGACACACTCATGCGCCGACGGTGACGAATACGGGCGACGTTTTGGAGCGCCCGCGTGGCCTAGCGGTAGCGAGGCTGGTGGTCGGACCCGTTCATGACGGGCTCGTTTCGGAACACGTCACCGTTACGGATCTTGAGGTTGTAGTCACAGTTGGGGCTGCTGCATACCCACGCCTTGAAGTGAATCGCCGCGCCCTGACCTCCGAAGTCCGACAGGGGCAGCAACACGCCCTCTACACAGTCTAGGCATTCAGGCCATTCGTCGTTCCTTTTCCCCACGTCTTCCTCCTGCGCAACCGGTGGCCGGGTATCGAGAGCGCGCAAAGTATACAACGATCACCCATTGTCTACAACCATTGCGATAATTCTCGATTACTCACCGAAATAGTGTCTCCGTCAACGGTGAGAAATAGCAGCCGCGCCGTGCATGCCGAGCCAATTCTCAACTGCCCTTTTCCGTTGACATACCAATGATGCTCCCATAGACTCGCCAGCTATCGAAGACAGTTGCGGAGGACACATCGCTAATGGAAGATCGCTCGCACTTCACCTACAAGTCACCCAGTGTGTTTACCCGTATCGCCGTTGCGTGGAACCTCCTAATCGGCCTGAGAGGACAGGAATTCCAGAGCGTCGGAAGCTGGATCGAGCGCAACTACGCCGAAAGCGGTCGCGTCGTCGGATTTCTCCGGTTCGTCGGCTGGGCCGTCAAGAACATGCTCGTCGATATCCCAAATGCCCTCGTCGGAGTGACCTTCGCCAAGCCCATGTCAAAAATCTCCTACTGGCTTGCGGCGGACAACCCCGTGAAGAACCATCCTTGGGCGTCACAGCCGAACGCGAGATTGCCGGAGGAGTGCGAGGTCGTCGTCATTGGCGCGGGATTCACAGGCGCGGCCTGCGCGTACCACTGGTCGAAGCGCCCCGGAGGAAAACTAGTCCTGCTGGAAATGAACGAGGCTGCATCGGGCGCCAGCGGCCGCAACGAGGGCGTCGTCGTCATGGGCAGGTTCTTTTCCTATGTTAAGAAGATGATCCTCGACGACCTGCCGCGCGTCCGCCCCGATCTCGACGCAGCTCGGCGCGAGAGTCTCGCCGGGAAGTTCGCGGAGGCGTACGTTCACGCCGCGTATAAAAACGCCGACATGATCGAGCAGACCATTCAAGATGAAGGCTTCGACGTCGACTACGCCCGCGTCGGATGGGTGCAGGGACAGACGGAGGCAACGCAGGACTATCTGGAGAGCTCAGTCAAGGAAAGCTACGAGAAAGGCTTCGACGACTGGGATCTGATCGAGCCGAAGCAGGTCTTGGAGTTGACCGGCATTAACGCCGAAACTAGGTATGGCCTCTCAAGACGCGCCGCCACTTGGCACCCGGCAAAGTGGGTCTGGTCGCTCGTCTCGACTGCCGTCAAGTCCGACAACGTCGACTTCTACAGCAGGACCCGTGTCCACAGGGTCGAGGACACCGGCGACCGCTACGCCGTACACACGAACCGCGGCACGATCAACGCCCGCTATGTCATCAACGCCACCGAGTCCTACACCGCCGCGCTCCACCCGGAATTCATCGACAAGCTCGTTCCCATCCAGACCAACGCCGCCTTCGCCGAAGGCGGCCCCCCGGCCATGAGGGAGCATGTCGCCATGGGCGGACCGAACTCATGGTTTGGCAAGCACCCGGACGGCGTCATCCTCGGAACCGGAGGCATCCGTCTCGACTACACACAGGCGGGACGCATCAGCCCATCACGCTTCTTGACCAACTACATCATCACCGAGATCCAGCATCTTTTCGAACACAGTCCCATGCACGTCTTCCGCGAGTGGAGCTGCACCGCCGGATTCACAGACGACGAGTACCCCATCGTCGGCCTGCTGGACGGCAAGCGACAGTACATCATCGCCGGAATGTGCGGCTCCGGCTCCGGCGTCCACTTCAACGGCGCCCGCCACGTCGTCGACCGCATCCTCGGCATCGAAGGCCCCGACGACTACCCCGAACAGTTCTTCTCCCCAACGCGAGTCGTGGACCCGCAAGCCCATCACTGGCCGGACTAGCCCCGTTCCCCATTTGAATATGACAGTCATATTGAGCCCTTATCCCCTCTCCCGTCGTGGGAGAGGGCTAGGGTGAGGGTGCTTCGAGCAAGCTGCCAAGATTCTATTGACCCGGTACTGGCCACTTCTAGGCATTGCCTCTGCGGAACGAGCAAAGACAAACGTTGATGTCTTGGCGTGTTCACAAACCTGCTGGACAAGGACAAGCTCCTCATCTACAGTATTTCCATTAATCGTCAAATCGGGAGTTCACATGCCTACCCTAACGCCTGAACAGATAACTCAGATTTCAAACGACCTGCTTCTGGCAGTCGGCGCGAGCGAGAGCCACGCAAAGACCGTCTCCGACCATCTGACGAATGCCAACCTGGCAGGCCACGACTCGCATGGATTCATTCGCATCATCCAGTACGTGCGCGAGATCAACGACGGCGACATCAACCCCACCGCCGAGCCGGTCGTCCTCAACGAGACCTCGACAACCGCTCAGTTGGACGGTAAATCGACGTTTGGACAGGTGGCCATGACCGCTGCCCTTGAGATCGGTAAGGCGAAGGCGCGAGAACATGGCCTCAGCCTCGTGAACGTGTCGAACCATGAGCACACGGGAAGGGTTGGCACCTACGCGGAGGCTGCTGCCAAGGAGGGGCTGGCCTCATTCATGTGCTCCGGGTACGTCGGCGGCCCGAGCCTCATGGCCGTCGCCCCTTTTGGTGGTACCGTGCGCAAGCTCAGCACCAACCCGCTGGTTATTGCCTTTCCGTACAATGACGACGGACCCGTACTCTTGGACTTTGCTACCACGATCTCTGCGGAGGGCAAACTTCGCGTTGCGCGAGCCAAAGGTGCCACCCTGCCAGACTACTGGACAATCACGGCCGACGGTACCCCTTCCAACGACCCCAATACCTACTACGAGGGCGGGTCACTCCTACCCATCGGCGGACTTCACGGCGGTCACAAAGGGTATGCCCTCTCATTCATGGTTGCCCTGTTCGGCGCAGTCTTGGCTGCAGTTGCGACTCCCGATATGCAAAATGCACGTGCGTCAAGCGACACGATGCTCTACGGGTCCACTCTCATCCTCATTGACCTTCAGAGGTTCGGCTCGCTTGACCTCATCAAGGCACACGTCGAGGGCATTGTCTCCTACATGAAGGATACGCCCCTGCGCGAAGATTTCACCGAAGTCCTCTACCCCGGCGAATACGAGAAACGCAACCGCCGCCAGCGACGAGCCGACGGCCTGTACATCGAAGACGCGACGTGGGACGGGGTCCAAGAGCTCATGGCACAGTACGGAGTGGAGTGACCGCAACGGTCAGCCATCCTGCGTTCTCTGTCTGGTCGTGATAATCTGTGCTCATCATGGCCACCCCTCAGACTCTCAGTCCGGTTGGTACGCTTACCGCAGAAGCATCGCAAATCATTCACGGCGATGCTTTCGAATGGCTGGAGAAGGCTGAACCGAACTCAATTCATGCAGTCGTGACAGACCCACCCTACGGGCTGGTCGAGTACACGCCTAGCCAGCTTGAAAAGCTCCGTGTGGGCCAGGGAGGTGTGTGGCGAATACCTCCGGCGTTCGACAATGCTGTCCGCAAGCCGCTACCGAGGTTCACCGTCCTGAACGACGACGATAAGGATCGCCTCGAGGCATTCTTTGAGCGTCTCGCCACTCTGCTCGTGCCGGTACTCGTTCCCGGCGCCCACGTATTCATCGCCACGAATCCGCTCGTCTCCCACTTCGTCTATATGCCATTCATTAGAGCCGGATTCGAGAAGCGAGGAGAGATTGTCCGCGTGGTGCAGACCCTACGTGGCGGCGACCGACCCAAGAATGCCCACGAAGAATTCCCATCCGTATCCGTGATGCCTCGGTCTTGCTGGGAACCTTGGGGACTGTTTCGCAAACCATGCGAAGGACGTGTCCAGGACAATCTCCGTAAGTGGAAAACCGGCGGACTGATGCGCTTGTCCGACGATGAACCGTTTCGCGACCTTATCCACTCT
>JAPPDQ010000073.1 GCA_028875495.1 Chloroflexota bacterium | reverse complement strand
CCGACATCTGGCCTGAGATGGCCCTGCAGCTGGGTCACCCCATGGGCAGGGCCTCCTTGTGGGTGCTGAAACGACTGGAGAGCGTTGGCTACCGAAGAGCTGACATCGTGACGACAACCAATGGCGCCGCGAAGGAGCGTATCAACGAGAGATTCCCTCAAGTACGCACCGCGGTGATCGGCAATGGAGCAGACCTGCGCGTATTCGATCCGGCGCTGAGGAGCCAGGAGATTCGCGACTCGCTGGGCGCAGACCAGGGGGACTTTCTGGTCGGCTACTTCGGACTGCATGGACTGTTCCAAGGCCTGCATGTCGTTGTGGAGGCTGCGGAGAGGCTGCGCGACCGTCGGAGGATCAAGTTCGTCATGGTGGGAGACGGCCCCTGTAAGGCGGATATCGTTGCACTGGCTGAGGGCAAGGGACTGGACAACATACGCTTTGCCGACCTCGTAGACCAAGGGCATATCCCCTCCTATGTTGCCTCGTGCGATGTCGCCCTGGTACCTCTGGCTGCAGAGTTTCCCAGTACGACTCCCTCGAAGGTCTATGAAACGTTGGCGTCGGGCGTTCCGTTGGTCATCAGCTCGGGATGCGAGGGCGCACGATTGGTCGAAGAGGGGAAGGCCGGGTGGACGTTTCCCCCGGGGAATTCGGACGCACTGGCCGACGTCCTTGCTGAACTGGACACGGATAGGGAGGTCTTGAGCCAAATGAGCAGCAACTGCCGTGCTCTGGCAAACCAATTCGACTATAACCGCATTGCAGCGGAGACCGAGGCCATTCTTCAGGCGATTGCCGACGGCGCATCGATCCCGGAATTTGGGAGGTAAATCGAAAAGCTTTCAAGACGTGAAATTAGGTCGCAAAAGCATGAGGCTGCGGTGCTGTGAAAGCCTACTGGACACACCATTAATGCTATGAGATAGTTAGGCTGTGTCGTTCGAGGACACCAACCAAACTACTCGGAGGAATGAAGATGGAAGCATTGTTTCTGATTCTCATCGGGGCGGCGTTGTTTTCCCAGTCGTGGCATGTCATGGGGCTGTACTCGGACGGCAGGACTGTGGGGATATTCGTTGGCGGGCTTGGAGTCCTGTCGCTCGCGGCTGTCATCGTGCTTGATCCGATGCTGCTGACCGGTTCGGGCGACAAGACGATTTCAGCGGCGAACCATATGGCCGAGGTCACGGCTACGAAGGCCCTTATCGCCGTGTGGGGGCTCTACTGCATAGGAGTTGCCGCGCAGTCGCTCTGGGACCTCGAGGAGCAGGCGGTGGGCTTTTTCAGTCTGATCGTAACGGTCGTGACTGCCGTCGTCTTCCTCTACTACGCCGGAGTCCTGGAGCCTCGGTATGGGGAGACCATTTGGCTCGGTCTTTCCGCCGCCTCACTGCTTCTGACAATCATTTCTGCGGTGGTGTTCTTCGCTCTGGGGTTCACGTTTAACGTCATGCGGGCCGTCGCGGGATGGACCCTGCTGCTCTGCGGAGGAACCGTCGGGGTTATCGGCCTGGCTGTCGCCGTTCGCGCGATTGCCTAGAACGACCCAGTACCGGAGTGAGTATCTGAAGGTGGGGAAGCCCTTGGAGACGATCCCAAGGGGATGATTGCTATGCCCGACAACACCATGTCCATTGAGGAAATCCTAGCCGCGAGCGAGCGGGAGGCGTCTCTCTACGACTGGAGTGGAACCTTCGCCGACTACCTTACCATGGTCGTGGAGAACCCTTCCTTAGTGAAATTTTCTCATGCTCGCGTCCGCGACGCCATCCTCTCCCAGAAGGTGGATACCCTGCCTACGGGGGAGCCGGTCTATCGGCTCTTTGAACAGGACATCTTCGGCCTCGATGACGTGCTCAAGCAAATTGTCGAGTACTTCGAGGCGGCGGCAAAAGGCGCGGAGACGAGGAAGCGCATTCTCCTGCTTCTCGGCCCTCCGGCTAGCGGCAAGTCGACTATCGTGGCCCTCATCAAGAAGGCGTTGGAGGACTACACCCGCACCGACGAAGGGGCCGTCTACGCCATCGCAGGCTGTCCCATGCAGGAGGAGCCACTCCACCTGATACCGCACTCGCTGCGGCCCGTTCTCAAGGAGCAGTATGGTATCGAGATCGAAGGGGAACTGAACCCCAGAAATCGCTATTTGCTCAGGACGAAGTACAAAGGGAACATCGCCGATGTGCCGGTGGAACGGGTCGTGTTTTCCGAGCACGAGGCGGTGGGTATCGGGTACTACGTGGCAACGAACCCGAACGCGGACTCTTCTCTCCTGGTCGGAAGCATCGACACTGAACGCCTTGACGGGGACCGCACCGAGGTAGCGGGACGGGCGTTCCGCATGGACGGCGAGTTTAACGTGGCGAACCGCGGCATGATCGAGATGGTAGAGATATTCAAGGCCGACAAGCACCTGCTCACGACCCTGTTGGCACTGGCCCAAGAACAGGTCATAAAGATGGAAAAGTTCGGCTCGATCTACTCCGAGCAGGCTATCATCGGCCACTCCAACGAGGGCGACTTCAACACGTTCGCCCTCGACGAGCACTCGGAGGCGCTCAAGGACCGCATCATCGCCATTCGGGTACCCTACAACTTGCGCGTCAGCGAGGAAGTGAAGATATATGGCAAGATCACCACGAGGAGCGAGGAGGCGAATGTCAGCATTGCGCCTCTGACGTTGCAAGTCGCCAGCACGTTCGCCGTCCTCTCTCGGCTCGACCAGCCCGCTAGCCAGGGTATGACGCTGCTGGACAAGATGCGTCTCTACGATGGGCGGATGGTGGGGTCGTACACGCGCCAGGACGCGATTGAGATGAGACGGCATCACGCCGATGAAGGGATGACCGGAATATCGCCCCGATACGTTATGAACCGCATCGCCGCCGTCGCCAGCATTCCCGGCGTCAAGTGTGTGACGCCACTGGCAGTACTCGACAGCCTATGGCAAGGCATGAGCGAGAACGTCAGTCTTGATCAGGAAGGCAAGGCGGCCTTCATAGGACTGGTAAGCGATACCGTCAGCGAGTACAACGAATTGGCCGTCACCGACGTACAGCGAGCGTTCGACGAGTCGTTCGACGAGACTGCGGCGATCCTGCTGGACGGCTACCTCAAAAGCATACGGGCCTACTGCTCCGGTAAAGAACCGGACGACGACGATGTGGGGTTCGACGAACGCGACATGCAGGAAATCGAGCGTCCCATCAACGTCCGCGCGAAAGATAAGAAAGCCTTCCGCGAGGAGATTGACCGTCTGGCTTTCTTGTTCGAAAAGCGCGGCCGCAGGTTCGACTACACGACCGAGCCGAGGCTCAAGGCGGCAATCGAATCTCGCCTCTTCCCGTCGACCCGCGAACTGCAGCGAGCCCTGACCAGGCCTCGATTCGCTCGTCAACGCGCCGAGTGGTCGCAGCGGCGTATCTCGATCGTCAAGCGCCTGATCGAAAAATACGGCTACTCTGCCGTCGGCGCCGAAGACCTCCTTGAATACGTGACCGAGTTGCTTCAGAAGAAGACCATGTTCAGGACACCCAAGAACGAGGGTATCGAGTGGCACTGGGACCTCTACCCGACGAAGGCTACACTGGTCCCGCCGTCCGAGGAGAGCTAATCGTATCAAGTGACCGGACAGGTACCCGCGCATTAGGTCGAGTGACCGAGATCGGGACATTCCAAACAGCCCATTTTACTTAGGAGAAGATACCCATGAGCGTACAACTCGAATCCGGCGACAAGGCCCCTTCCTTTTCCCTTCCCTCGTCCAGTGGCGGGACCGTTACGCTGAACGAACTTAAGGGTAAGAAAGTGGTACTGTATTTCTATCCCAAGGACGACACGCCGGGCTGCACCAAGGAGGCCTGCGGGTTCCGCGACAGCAAGGACGATCTGGACGCGGAGAATCTCGTCGTGTTGGGAGTCAGCGCCGACGATCTCGACTCTCACCAGCAGTTCATCGACAAGTTCCACTTGAACTTTCCACTTCTCGCCGATGTCGATCGAACGTGCATCGACGCATATGGCGTGTGGGGAGAAAAGGAACTACGCGGCCAACGCATGGTGGGCATCATCCGCAAGACCTTCCTCATCGACGAGGAAGGCAAGATCATGAAGGCCTGGCACGAGGTCCAGCCGGAGGGCCACGCCCAGGAAATACTACAGGTCGTTCAAGGCGGAGCATAGCCCGGCGGTCTTCCGCTTCGCAGCTTTGGTCTGCTCCATGAACGTCTCGGATAGACTCGAACAGCGCCTTGCCGGCGTTCGGCTTTCCGTCCTCAGGGAACTCTCTCAACTCGCCACCGGACTTGGCATCGACCTCTACCTCGTAGGCGGGTCTGTCAGAGACGTTCTGGCAGATGCTCCTCTCACCGACATCGACATTATGGCCACGGGCAATCCCGAACGGCTCGTGGAGTCGATTCGTAGACGTGGAGACGTCAATGTCCGCAAGGCCTCGGCATTCGGAACGTGGTCGCTGACCGTACGGGGCGTAGACGTGGACCTAGCGACGGCCCGGCGGGAGACCTACGAACGACCTGGCGCTCTGCCCACGGTGATCCCCGGTACAGTCGAGGACGACCTGGCACGACGGGACTTTTCGATCAACGCGATGGCAATATCGCTTGGCGAGGACTCGTGGGGCACTCTGCTCGACCCGCATGACGGCGTTACCGACTTGAGTGGAGGGGTCATTCGGGTGCTCCACGATCGGAGCTTTGAGGACGACGCCACTCGGATGCTCCGCGCTATTCGCTACGCCTGCCGCCTCGACTTCCGGTTGGAATCATGTACGGCAACACTGCTTGAGCGCAGCCTGCCCTACGTGAACACGATTAGCCCCGACCGTGTGCGCCACGAGATCGAGCGCATCTTCCAGGAGCCGCGCGCGGGTGACATGATCGAAATGGCGGGGAAGCTGGGAGTGCTGGCCGCGATCCATCCGGGACTTCGGGCAGAGCAGAAAACCCTTCGGGACCTTCAGACCGAACCCGGCGATAACGCGCGGAGGGCTCACCTGCTTTTGGGGTCGATGGTACAGTCGGTCGCGGACGGCGACATGGAGTCGGTTGTCGAACGGCTCAATCTGAACAGCGACTGGGCACGGCTCGTTCGGGATGTCGCGGCGGTGCGCGGACGGCTGTACGAGCTTGAAGACGAGAACGTGGCGAGAAGTCAAGTATACCGGCTGCTTCAAGGACTTCACCCCCACGCGGTAGAGTCGTGTGCGATGGCGGACACCGATACGAAGGTGGGCGACTGGCTGCATTTGTACCTCGACGAACTTCGACACGTGCGTCCGCTGCTCGACGGGGACGACCTGATGGCGCTGGGTGTCAGGGAGGGGCCGGAGGTCGGGTTGCTGCTTACGAAGCTGTTGGACGCCAGGCTCGACGGCCTTGTGGAATCTGTAGAGGATGAAGAGGCAATGGTGCGTCGGGCGTTGAGGATGTAACGCCAGTCGGCAACCGGCCTCAGCGCATCCGTTGATGGTCGACTTCGCTCAGGTGTGGGCGGATGAGGTCGACGAACTGCCCAAGTATTTGTTCTGGAGTCGTGTCCGTCGTATCGAGGGTGAACTTTCGCTCGATGAGGCCGGCCTCGTATTCTTCACGGAAGCGGTCAAGGACGGATGGAATGTCTTGTTGCTTGAGGATGCCGCGAACCCGTGGACGGGTCGCCATGCGCTGGGCGACGGCGGCGGGATCGGCGGTCACGTGCACCAGTACCATGTCCGGCGCGTAAGCAAGTAATTCCTCGTCCCACTCGCGCGCCCTCACGGAGCGGTCGGCGAATGAGTCTGGCTCACCGTAGCCGTAGTAGAGGGGTGCATAGACGGCTTCGGCGTAGTAGAAGTTGACGAACAGAACATCGTCGGCCTCGAGCAGGCGGGGGTGCAGGTGTCTCCATATGTTGTGCCGCTGGAGCTGCTCCAATACGTTGGGGCGCAGGGACATGATCTGCTCTTCGTCCTCTTCGGTGTTCAGATCGGAGTCGGTCTTGCCGATTGTAGCGTCGGAGCCCTCCGCACGGATGATAGTGTGGCCGTCGAGGCGCGGGACGACGAAGTGGTCGTGCCACCTGACGAGGGACAGCCCCATCTGCTCAATCATCCAGCGGGAGATGTTTCGTGCCAGTGTCGACTTGCCGGTGTACTCGCAGCCTATGAGGAGGAGGCGCATGGGATTTCGTGTGCTAGTGATTACTGTGCGTTCATGCTTCGACAGGCTCAGCACGAACGGGGGTTTTGGTCATACCGGAACGGCCCGTACTGCCTTATTGAGCGCGGGCATGAGCTCGTTGGCGAATAGCTCCAGGCTGTGTACCCAGCGTTCCTTGTCGTCCCAGTCGTAGGCCATGGTGACTAGGGTGCCGAACTCGCCCGTCTCCTCGACCATGGCGAGGAGTTTATCGAGGGCGTAGTCCACATCTCCGGCGATGATCTGCTCGCTCATCCAGAAGTCCAAGTCGCAGTCGGCATCGGACATTGCCTGATCGCGCTTCATCATTCCCCGCCCAACACCTCCGCGGTCGAGCAGATTGCCTATATAACTGAAGCCGGCGGCGAGGGAGTTGGTCCTCGCGATGCTCTGGGCCTCGGCGGTTGAGTCGGCGAGGAAAACTGCGCGGGCGATCTTGAAGTCGGAGCGGTCAGGGATACGCCCTGCCTCATAGGAGGCGGACTCGTAGGTCTCCCAGATATTGGCGACGACGTTGGTGGTGATCAGGCTGTGGGCAAAGGGCTGGAATCCCCGTTTGCCCGCCGCCTTGGCGGTGCCGGAGTTCATGGACGTGATGGGCATGGAGATGGGGGGATGGGGCTGTTGGAAGGGCTTGTGGACGACGCCCAACCCTACTTCAAGATCGATGTGCTCCCTCATCGTGAGGTTCCAGAATTCGCCCTGCAAGTCGATAGGGCCGTCTGACGACCAAAGCTTCAGGATCATGTCAACCGACTCGGCAACCATCTTGGCGGAGTCCTTCGGCTCAATGCCGAGGATCTCAAGGTCGGTGGACACGCTGCCGGGGCCAAAGCAGAGGTCGAGGCGACCCCTGCTGAGGTTGTCGAGCATTGCCAGCCTGCTTGCGACGAGGAGCGGGTGGTGCTGCTGGAGGCATACGGGGGCAGGGCCCATGTGCATGGTCTTGGTCTGCGGCATAGCGGCGGCGATGAACAGCTCCGGCATGGTGATGTTCTCGTAGGCCATGGTGTGGTGCTCGCCGATCCAGAACTCGTCGAACCCCAACTCGTCAGCGCGGATGGCCAGTTCCATGTCCTCGTCGTAGCACTGCGCGAGGGGCTTTGCGGGGTCGTGGAATGGCATGATGAAGATTCCGGATTTGATGGGCGGCATGGTTGATCCTCGCTGATTTCGGTTGGTCGTATTCAGGGGCAATTGTCCACGAGCGTTGCGGGCATTGCAAGGCGTGAGGAGGGTGCCGCCGGATGCCTGCCCCGTATGGCGGTACGGAGGGGAAGAGAGAAAGTAGAAAGAATTGCGCAGGTTGTAGTAGTAGGACGTGGCGCGATTGCTGTTTGCCCATTCGACGGGCTTTCAAGTAACTGCTCAAGATAGGGCGAAGATTCACCACAGAGGACGCAGAGAACACAGAGGGAAAGAGAGAAAGTAGAAAGAATTGCGCAGGTTGTAGTAGTAGGGCGTGGCGCGATTGCTGTTTGCCCCTTCGACGGGCTTTTAACGCCTACGTGGGGGCATCACCCTCACCCCAGCCCTCTCCCACGACGGGAGAGGGGGTCTGTTGGTCGGCCTTCGACAGGCTCAGGTCGAACGGGATGTACATGGGCGTGTTGAGATGGCCGGCCGGGTTGGGATTTGCGGTCGGATGGGGTGTGAGGGGCTATAGAGGGGGCGGAGTAGGGAACAGTGGTGCCGTTCCTTTGGAGGTCGTTCCGGCTACGGGGCCAAGCGAGGGTGTCGAGGATTTTAGATTCCTCGCTGCGCTCGGAATGACAGGTGGCGCTTGGAATGTCAGGTCACGCTGGCTACGCTTCGGCCGCTCGACCCTTCGACAGGCTCAGAGCCTGCCCCATACTTGATACAGGGGTGAACGGAATGAAGTGTGGATCTAGTTTGGGGCGCGGGCGAGGTGAGATTTTTGCCGTTTGGCGCGGCGTTGGAGTTCGCGGCGTTGGCGGCGGTTGAGGTTCTGGGTGCTAGGTGCCGGACCCTCACCCCAGCCCTCTCCCAGAACGGGAGAGGGGGTAGGAGGACTCGCTGCAGAGTATGCAGAAGGGTCATTGGCAGGTTTGGGGTCTGTACCTAGGGGTGCTTGGTCGGTGGGGGAGGGAGCGAGGTCGAGGTTCTGGGTGCTAGGTGCCGGATGCTGGGGAGTGGCAGCGCCTCCTCGCTGTGTCTCTGCCCCGGCGGGGGAGAGATCGGAGTGAGCAGGGTTGTCTTCTCCGATGGGGGATAGATCGCGGTCGGGGTCTTCGGGCATGAAGTCGGGCTTGGTGAGGCCGGCGAATTGTTTGAGGTTTTGGAGGTCTCGCAAGACCTCTTCGAGGAGTTCTCGGTCGTATTGGGAGGTGGAATTGGGTTGGGAGTCGTGGTCACAACGGTGGTTGCAGGAGTCGTTGTCGCGCGGGGGGCCGCTGCGGCGGGCGGAGCCGTACTTTTCGGGCATATGGGCGCGAGCGAGCATCATCAAGAGGGTAGATGAGGCTTTTGGCTCCTGGGCATGTCGGAGGAGCATGACTTCGATCACGTCGGTGTACCGGAGGACGGCTAACTCGAGTCGATTGTTGAACCCGAGGGTATTCTCGGCCTGCCACTGCCGGGCGGTCCTGATGGTTACACCGGCATGATCGGCGGCGAAGCTGACGGCGCGGGTCCTGGAGTATTGATCGAGATAGTTGGTCTGCAGGAACCATGTTTCGCGGTCTTCGGGGGTGAAGTCGTCGAACCGGACGCCGAGATCACGTTCGAGTTCGTCGGCTTGTTGTTGGGAGGTGATTCCGAGTTCTATGAGGGAAGTCACAGGTTCTGGGTGCTGGGAAGAAAGTAGAAAGAATTGCGTGGGGGCATGATAGTACATGCGTTCTGTGATGTCAAGGGGGTGTGGAGAGAAAGAGGAAAGTAGAAAGAAGGGGGATTCGCCACAGAGAGCACGGAGGGCGCAGAGGGAGTGTAGGGTAATGGTACTGAGGGGAGATGGATTCCCGTTTTCACGGGAATGACGTGTGGGTGTAGGGCTTCCAAGGGTATGTTTGGCACAGGAGCGGACTGCCGTTCGACCCTTCGACAGGCTTTCAAGCAAGATGTGATTGTTCTTGCCCAACGGGGCGAAATCATTCTTGGTCCGAACCTGATTGAGTATAATGTTGCCTTGAGCTTGACCAAGAGAAGGCGGCCGACGATGAACTCGAACGAGATACGCGAACGATTCCTCAGCTACTTTGAGTCACAGGGGCACTCACGAGTTGCCAGCTCCTCGCTGATTCCGGTGGGCGACCCTACCCTGCTGCTCACCAACGCGGGCATGGTGCAGTTCAAGCCGTACTTTTCGGGAGATGCGACGCCTCCGAATCGCCGGCTGACTTCCTCGCAGAAGTCCTTCCGCACTGTCGATATCGACGAGGTAGGCGACTCGACTCACCTTACGATGTTCGAGATGCTGGGAAATTTCAGCTTCGGCGACTACTTCAAGGACGGGGCCATGGGATTCGCGGTCGACTGCCTCGAGTCCGCCATGGGCCTGCCGAGGGAGAACTTCGCGGCGACGGTGCATGAGGGCGACGACGAGGCCTACGAACTGTGGCAAAAGCACGGCATCCCGGAAGATCGTATCTATCGATTCGGCGACGCGGACAACTGGTGGGGACCTCCCATTCATGGTGAGGAAGGGCCCTGCGGCCCGTGCGCCGAGCTTCACTACGACTTCGGCGATGCTAGACCAGGCTGCGGAGTCGACGACTGCGGCCCCAACTGCGAGGACGTGAACCCCGAGACCGGGCAGGCCTGCGAGCGCTACGTGGAGCTGTGGAACCTCGTGTTCATGCAGTTCTACCGAAACCCGGACGGCAGTATGCCACCCCTGCCCGCGACAGGAATAGATACCGGCATGGGATTTGAGCGGCTCGTGGTCGTTCTGCAGGATGTGAAGGACATCTATGGGACCGATCTGTTCCTGCCTCTCATCCGCAAGGTGGAGCAGATCAGCGGCCACGACTCGGAGGAGAGTAACGAGGTGAGGCAGGCGATGCGCGTCGTCGCAGAGCACGGGCGCAGTTCCGCATTTCTCATAGCCGACGGCGTCGTCCCCTCCAACGACGGGCGGGGCTACGTTTTGAGACGAATGATACGGCGTGCCATAAGCCATGCCCGCAGGATTGGCTTGGACGAGCCTTTCCTGGGAGAAATCGCCGATGCCGTCACCGAGATCATGGGAGACGCCTACCCCGAACTCCGAAACAATCGCGAATTCGTCCAGACCGTCATCAAGCTGGAAGAGGAACGCTTCTTAGCGGTCTTCCAGAACGGCTACGCGATGCTGAACGATGCCATCAAAGACACCGAGTCCCTGTCCGGCGATGCCGCCTTCCGCCTGTGGGACACGTACGGATTCCCCGTCGAGATGACCCAGGAGATAGCCGCGGAGAGCGGTGTCGGGGTGGACATGGAGGGCTTCGAGCGACACATGGCCGAGCAGCGCGAGCGTGCGCGTGCCGGGGCAACGTTCGGTGCCGACCGTACGAAGATACGACAGTACGAGAGCCTCGGCGTCGGCGGAGTGAAATTCCTCGGCTACGAGTCGCTGGTGTCGCACTCGGTCGCCGTCGGTATGATATCCGGCGATGAGGTTGTGGGCGAGGCAGCCGAAGGTGACGAGGTCGAGATTGCGCTCGTGGAGACTCCGTTCTATCCCGAAGGCGGCGGTCAGGTCGGCGACGCAGGCGAGCTTGTCGGCCCTGAGGGCAAGATCATCGTTCACGACACGCAGCGCGTCATGCCCGATCTCATCATGCACTTCGGCAAGGTCGTGCAGGGCAAGGTCTCGTTGGGACAGACCATCGACGCGTACGTCGATCCCATTCGTCGGGAGGACACCGCGCGGAACCACACTGCTACGCATTTGCTCCACGCCGCCCTGCGGGAGGTGCTCGGTGCGCATGTGCGGCAGGCAGGCTCGCTCGTCGCGCCGGACAGGCTCCGCTTCGACTTCTCCCACGTCGAGCCGGTAACAGATGATGAGATGCGCCAGATACAGTTCCTCGTCAATGAGAAGATTCGCCACAACGCTACCGTGAGCAAGTCGGAGGACAGGTACTCCAACGCCATCGAGCGAGGAGCTCTCGCCTTCTTTGGCGACAAGTACGAGGACACCGTACGCCTCATCGAGATTGCGAACGGCGCGACCTTCAGCTTCGAGGTCTGCGGTGGAACGCACGTAGCAAGAACGGGTGAGTTGGGCTCCGTGTTCGTTCTCGGTGAGTCAAGCATCGGCGCCGGAATGCGCCGTATTGAGGCCACGAGCGGGCGTGGAGCCGAGCGAGTCGTAAACGAGCGGATATATTCCACCAATGCCGTCGCCGCCAAGCTCCAGACACCCGTAGCCACCATCGAGGGACGGATCGACGGCTTACTTGAAGAGCTGACCAGTCTGCGCCGAGAGAAGGAGAACCTTGAACGCAAGCTGTCCCTCACGTCCGCCAGCGAACTCCTTGAACGGCGGCAAGACGTTGGCGGCGTTTCAGTGCTCTCAGCCAGAGTGGACGCCGCGAACGTGGACTCCATGCGGGAGATGGGCGACTGGCTCAGAGATAAGATGGGCAGCGGGGTCGTCGTACTGGGGGCTGTCATAAACGATCGTCCTTCCCTCATTTCGATGGTCACGCCCGATCTGCGATCCAGTGGACTGGATGCCGCGGGCATCGTTCAAGGCGCCGCCAAGGTGATCGGAGGAGGAGGCGGCGGAAGACCCGATGCCGCTCAGGCCGGAGGCCGGGACGCCTCGAAGCTCGACGACGCGCTCAACCTCGTGCCGAGCCTCGTCGAAGAGCAGTTGGGACAAGTGTGAGGACTCTCGCCCTCGACGTAGGAGACAAGCGCATCGGCGTCGCAGTCAGCGACCCGCTGGGCATCCTAGCGACTCCTCTCACCGCAGTCGAGCGCACGTCGGACGTCAAGGCCATCGACTCAATTCTGGAAATTGCCGGCGATCAGGAGGTGGGAGAGATCGTTGTGGGGCTCCCCGTCTCGCTCAGCGGCCATTTCAGCGACCAGACAAAAACCGTGGTTGCCTTCACTCGGAAGCTGGAAGCGCGTTCGCCTGTTCCCGTGAAGACGGCGGATGAGCGGTACTCCACGCTGGAGGCCGAGCGGCTTTTGAGTCAGTCGAAGCCGAAACGTGCGCGAAGTCGGGGCGAAATCGACGCTGCTGCTGCGGCGGTCATACTTCAATCGTACTTGGACGCGCGAACCTCGGGATAGCGACGAGGGCCGTGCACACCGCGCTTTCCCGCTCCCCTACCCCATAGCGTTTCAGTCACGGATCGACAAGGCGGCGGTATGCGTCTGATATACTAGGGCCACCTTCGTCCGGGACCCCTGATGACCAAGCAGCTCGGCGTCATTGGATATCCGCTTTCTCACACGCTGTCGCCCGTCTTCCAGCAGGCGGCGCTCGACTACCACGCGATTCCGGTGACCTACTCGGCTTGGCCGACCCCGCCGGAAAGCCTCCGTGAGACCGTTAAACGCCTGCGGGGCGAGGACTACATGGGGTTCAACATCACGATCCCCCACAAAGAGCAGTTGCTGGATCTGGTGGATGACGTAAACGAAATGGCGCGCAACGTCGGGGCCGTAAACACGGTCGTCAATCGTGACGGTGTGCTTACCGGCCACAACACTGACACCTACGGGTTCGTCAGGAGCCTCAAGGAGAAGGCCGATTTCGATCCTCGCGGCAAGAGTGTGTTGCTTCTGGGGGCCGGAGGCGCTGCGCGTGCGGCGGCCTATGCTCTGGCCGCAGAAGGAGTGGAGCGCCTGACCATCGCAAACCGAACGGTCGCGCGGGGGGAGTCGCTGGCTGAGGACGTCGGCAGTGTCCTTGAAGAGATCGAGGCGGTTTCATTAGAGAACGTCTCCGGCGATGCAGACCTCATTGTAAACTCGACTTCCGTAGGCATGGCATCGGGCGACAGCGCGGGACAGACCCCGATAAAGGCGGCTTCGATACCGCGCGACGCGCTCGCATACGACATGGTGTACACTCCGGCTGAGACGCCCTTCCTTCGCAGTGCACAGGAGGCGGGAGCGCGTGTCTTGGGGGGGCTGTGGATGCTGATCTACCAAGGGGCGGCGGCTTTCGAGCTCTGGACGGGGAAACACGCCCCCGTAGATGTTATGTATCAAGCCGCCCAGCAAGCTATGGAACAGTAAGCGAGACCGCATGGGATCAAACATCTATCTGACCGGGTTCTCCGGCAGCGGCAAGACCACGGTAGGCAAGCAGGTCGCCGCCATGACGGGCTGGAGCTATCGCGACACCGACGACGAGATCGTCGCCGCCACGGGTCGCGCCATTGAGGATATTTTCCGCGAGGACGGCGAGGCGGCGTTCAGGAAGCTCGAACGAAGCGTCTTGGAGTCCGTCTCGCAGGGCGAACGGCAGGTAGTCTCCACCGGCGGCGGTATAGTGGTCGACGAGCGCAACCGCCGCATCATGGAGGCGACAGGCATCATCGTTTGCCTCGAAGCTCGGGCCGACACGATTTACCGGCGGGTGTCCGGGCCGGAGGAAACACACGACGAGCAGGCAGTACGGCCACTCTTGCAGGACTCCGATCCCCTGCGTCGCATCCTCAGCCTCAAGGCCGAGCGACAAGCGCTGTACGCTCTCGCGCACTGGACGGTGCATACCGACGAGCTGTCCATCACCGAAGCCGCTTCCGAGGTCGTGAGAGCGCGTGATATCTGCTCGAACCGGGCGAATTCACCACAGACTCATGACCCCGACCTTGCGGCAACGGTGCACACGTCCTCCGGGGACTACCCGGTGTGGGTGGGCTGGGGACTCTCGCACACGGTCGGCGAGCGCGTTAAGATGCTGCTAGACCCCGGCGCGGCCTACGTCATTACCGACAATTTCGTACACCGGCACGCCCGCACCGTTCAGATGTCGATGGAGGCGGCGGGGATTCCCAGCCACATCTTCGTCATGGAGTCGGGGGAAAGGCACAAGAGCCTCGACACCCTGTTACATATCTACCGGTGGCTGGCGGAGCGGAAGGCGGAGCGTCGGCACGTCGTCGTCGCGGTGGGTGGTGGGGTCGTCGGCGACGTGGCCGGATACGCCGCGGCGACCTATCTGCGCGGAATGCCGGTCGTGCAGGCCCCGACTACGCTGGTGGCGATGATGGACGCTGCCGTCGGGGGCAAGACGGCCGTAGACCTGCCGCAGGGAAAGAATCTCGTCGGGGCGTTCAAGCAGCCGGAGTTCGTACTAGCCGACGTGGAGGCGCTTTCGACTCTGTCCGAGCGGGCCCTCGTGTCCGGCTGGGCAGAGGCTATCAAGCACGCTCTTATCTTGGACGAGCCACTGCTTCGCGTCTTTGAGGAGAACGCCGATTCGGTACGATCGCTCGAACCGGAAACGGCAAGTGACGCGCTCCGTCGGAGCGTCGCCATCAAGGCTGACGTGGTATCGCGCGATGAGCGAGAGACGCTCGGCATTCGCGCGCTACTCAACTACGGTCATACGACCGCCCACGCGCTTGAAGCCGTGACCGGCTACGAACGCTACCTGCACGGCGAGGCAGTGAGCATAGGCATGATGGCGGCAGCGGATATCTCAAAGAAGATGGGCCTGGTGAGTGACGTGGACATCGTTCAGCAGCGCTCCGTGCTGGACGCGTACGGGCG
>JAPPDQ010000121.1 GCA_028875495.1 Chloroflexota bacterium | reverse complement strand
CTCGTATTCCACTACAAGGAGTCGAGAGACGAGAGGCAGGTCCTTGCTGACGACCTTGCGCGTCTGCTCAAGCCGGGCGGCTGCGTGATGCTCGTCCAGTGGGACGATCGAGCGCCCTACGAGGAGACCAGCGAACTACTCACGGCCGCCGGCCTCACGTGTGGTGTGCAGTCCTCGGTAGTCGAAGGCCAGTACAGGTTGAAGGCGACCAAGCCCGGAGTCTCGTAGCCGCTAGGCCGCCCGCGTCACATGCGATAAGTCCTCCACAAGAGCCGTTCGTACGCGCGCGCCATGGTGATGAACCACGGGTCGGTCTCCGGGGCAAGCGGGGCCACGAGGATCGAGTGCCAGCCCGCCCGGTTGGCCCCGACGATGTCGGTGAGAATGCGGTCGCCCACGAACGCCCACTGCTCGGGGGGCACGTCGAAGTGACGCTCCGCCTCTCGGTACGGCTCCGCAGAAGGCTTCCTCTTGCTGGCGGGCACGACATGCAGGGGGAAATGCTCGATCAGTTCCTCCCTCCGCCTGTCGGTGCAGTTGGAGATGATGCAGAGACGGTCCGCGAACAGTCCACGCATCACCTCTATGTTCGTGAGCAGCCGATCATGGATGCCCATCCCGTGGAACCGGCACAGCGTCTGGTCGGCGTCGAAGGCTATGGCGCGAACGCCGCGATCGTACAACGCCTGCGCGTCAATCTCGGCTACGCTGTCGACCTGCTGATCGGGGCGAAGATCGCGCTTGCCGGGAAGCGCTTCGCTGAGTGGCGGCACGGACTGGGTACCTCCGGCGCTCCTTGAGCGCGTATTTGGCCCTAGTGTATCGTAGAAATACGGGGCGTCGCACCGAAACGGGATGACCCGTTGAACGGCCCCATCGTTAAAGAACTAGGGGCGCTTTCCCCGACGGACAGCACGTGTACGAATCGGACGAATACGACTACGAGCAGCCTGAACGCTACGTTCCGATGCCTGAGGTGACGCGGACGCCTTACCTCACCTACGCTCTGCTCGCCATCAACGTTGTCATGTTCGGCCTCGCGCATCTCGCGGGCGGGACCGAAGACCCTGACGTCCTTCTCGACTTCGGCGCCATGTTCGGCCCCCTCATCTCCCAGGGAGAATACTGGCGGCTTCTGACGGCCATGTGCCTTCACTCGGGCTTCATGCACCTAGGGTTCAACGTGTTTGCGCTCTTCATCTTCGGGCAGTCCGTGGAGCGTTCGTACGGACACGCGCCCTTCTTCCTCATATATTTCCTCGCCGGTCTGGCCGGGAGCGTCACGAGCTACCTGTTCAACTCCATCGCCATCGCGGCAGGCGCGAGCGGGGCGATCTTCGGCGTCGTCGGGGCCCTTGGGGCGTTCCTCCTCCTGCAGCGCCGGGCCTTCGGCAAGCACGCGCAGAACAGCTTGATCGGGCTTGCGGTCATTATCGGAATAAACATCTTCATCGGCCTGGCGACGCCCGGCATCGACAACTGGGCGCACGGCGGAGGGCTGGTGGCGGGATTCATTCTCGGCCTGGCGCTCTCGCCGCAGTACCGGCGGGCCGGAACGATGTTCGGCTACCGGGTATTCGTCAACACGTCGGGGTCGCTCATCCTCAAGTGGTGGATCGTGCCGGTCACATTGCTCATTCTGGCCCTCGGCGTGATCATTGCCGACCGCAGGCTGCCGGAGAACGCCTTCACCCACTACTTCCGAGCGGAACGCTACTATTCGCAGGGGGATTATGGACGGGCGCTCGACTCACTTGACCTCGCGATAGAGTCCGGTCCCATTGGCGCCGCGCAGTCACATTTGCTGCGTGGCAAGATCTACGTCGAGGCCGGCAACTATCAGTTGGCCCGGCAAGAGCTGGGGATAGCCATGAGACTGGGTAGTCGGAGTATCCAGGTCGAGGCCTTGGAGGCCCTTCGCACGATTCCCAATAGGTGATTGGGCTTTAAGTAGGCGTCACACGTAACGCCTACCCCGGAACTACGCCGACTTCTGCTGCCACAGCGGGAGGGGCGTGATCTCGCCGTCCTCGCAGACGAGATGGACGACCTTCGTCTTGCGGATGGACTCTTCGTCGACGACGCAGCGCGTCACGCCGGATAGGGTGGGAAGCTCGTACATCACGTCGAGCAGCGTCTCTTCGAGGATTGCGCGGAGGCCGCGCGCGCCGGTGCCCCGCTCGATTGCCAGATCGGCGGCGGCTTCAAGAGCTTCCTGGGTGAACTCGAGTTCCACACCATCCATCTTGAAGAGGCTCTGGTACTGCCTTACGAAGGCGTTCTTCGGTTCGGTGAGGACTCGGACGAGGGCATCCTTATCGAGGCTGATTAGGCCGACGGAAATCGGCAGACGCCCCACGAGTTCCGGGATGAAGCCGTACTCCAGCAGGTCGTCGCCAATGACGTGGTCGAGCAGGTTCGCGCCGTCCTCGGCGAGGCCCTCCGAGGGCTTGCCGGTCGAGTTGAAGCCCAGGGTAACCCTGCCCTTGGAGAGGCGTTGGTCGACGATGTCGTTCAGTCCTTCGAACGCTCCCCCGCACAGGAAGAGGATATCGTCCGTCTTGATCTGCACGAAGTCCTGGTGAGGGTGCTTGCGGCCGCCCTGCGGCGGAACGTTGGCGACGCACCCCTCGATGATCTTTAGAAGCGCCTGTTGGACGCCTTCACCCGAAACGTCCCGCGTGATCGAGGGGTTCGGACTCTTCCGTGAGATCTTGTCGAACTCGTCGATGTAGATGATGCCCTGCTGCGCTTTCTCGATATCGAATTCCGCCGCCTGAATCAGTCTCAGGAGGATATTCTCGACATCCTCCCCGACGTATCCCGCCTCGGTTAACGAGGTCGCGTCCGCGATGGCGAAGGGAACGTCGAGGACCTTGGCGAGGGTCTGGGCGAGGAGGGTCTTGCCTGAGCCGGCAGGACCCATCATGAGAATATTGGCCTTCTGAAGCTCCACGTCGGGGGAGGGCATCAGGTTGGACGTGATGCGCTTATAGTGGTTATACACCGCCACGCTCAGGACCTTCTTCGACCGCTCCTGCCCGACGACGTACTCGTCGAGCTTCCGGTATATCCATCGCGGCGTAACGCTCTTGGAGAGGACTTCCTTGGAGGCCGGTTGACGGACGGGAGCCTGGCCCTCCTCGGTCATGATCTGTCCGCACAGGCCGATACACTCGTCGCAGATGAAGACCCTGTCCGGCCCGGCGAAGATGCGCTTGACCTGCTGCTGCGACTTCCCGCAAAACGAGCATTTGTAGTTGCTCGTGTCACCTGTCCGCGATGTCGTCATATCCCTCTCGTCTACACTTCCCTTTGATAAGAACTCTGTTGGAACGAAACCGCCCCCCGGTCTCTCACGGGGGGCGGTGCTTTCGGTCGGTTTGTTAGGAGTCCTTGCCCATCTTCTCCATTTCTTCGTTGGTTACTACTTCATCGACGATGCCGTAGTCCTTGGCCTCCACCGCGTTCATGAAGAAGTCGCGGTCGGAGTCCTTAGCGACCCGGTCGTACGGTTGCCCGGTCGTTTCTGCGATGATGCTCCGCACTCGGTCTTCGAGACGAAGAGTCTCTCGCGCCCATATCTCGATGTCCGACGCCTGGCCCTGGGTCCCGCCCATGGCCTGGTGCATATGCACGGTGGAGTTCGGGAGCGCAAACCGCTTGCCCTTCGCGCCCGCCGTAAGAAGCACCGTCGCCATGCTCATGGCCGAACCGACACAGTAGGTCTGCACGTCGGGCTTGACGAGCTGCATGGTGTCATAGATGGCGAGGCCGTCATAGATGTAGCCGCCGGGAGAGTTGATGTACATGAGAATGTCGCGGTCGGGGTCCTCGCTGTCGAGGTACAGAAGCTGGGCGACGATGGCGTTGGCGACCTGATCGTTGATGGGAGTGCCCAGGAAGATAATGCGCTTGCGAAGCAGAAGTGAGTAGATATCGTATGCGCGCTCGCCCCTGGCACTCGTCTCCACCACCATCGGCAGAACGTTTTCGAAGTTCGGTGTTCGCACGTGTGTCTCCTTGATTTTCGTCTCGGTGTCCATGAGGCCCAGTCTAGCACCGCTTCAACATAGCTTTAGTAGGGTAAGTCACCCTCACCCCCGCATCGAGTGCGGGGCAGGCTCTAGCCCTCTCCCTTCAAGGGAGAGGGGATAAATCGGCATGTGTCCTGTTGTCGTATTCACGTTGAAACGGTACTAGGGTATCGGCATGGTGGATACGATTTCGTCGACGAGGCCGTACTCCTTGGCCTCTTCGGCGGTCAAATAGAAGTCGCGGTCGGAGTCGCGGGTGACCCGGTCGTAAGGCTGTCCGGTCGTTTCGGCAATGATCTCTCGCAGTTGGTCCTTGAGGCGGAGTATCTCGCGTGCGTGGATCTCGACATCGGTCGCCTGACCCTGCGCTCCCCCCAGTGGCTGGTGCATGTGAATCGTGGAACTGGGCAGGGCGTAGCGCTTTCCCTTGGCTCCGGCAGTCAGCAGCACAGTGCCCATGCTTCTGGCGGCTCCGACGCAGTAGGTGCGAACGTCCGCGTTGATGAGCTGCATCGCGTCGTAGATGGCCAATCCGGAATAGATGATGCCCCCGGGTGAGTTGATATACATGAGGATGTCGGACTCGGGGTCCTCGCTGTCGAGATAGAGAAGTTGCGCTACGACGGAGTTCGCCACCTGATCGTCTATGGCAGTGCCCAGGAAGATGATGCGCTTGCGGAGCAGGAGAGAGTAGATGTTGTACTCCTCCTTCCTCCCCTTTTCGTTCGTCTCGACGACCGTGGGTACGGCGTTTTGAAAGCTCGGTGTCAGCACGTAAGTCTCCTCATTGCGCATTGTTCCAAAATCTGAAAACCGTTTCATCCGCCCCACACTTTCATCAGTCATCGCCTGATTAGTACCATGTCAACATAGTTTTGGTAGTACAAATCACCCTCACCCTAGCCCTCTCTCATCAAGGGAGAGGGGATAAATCGGCACTGTCCGGTTTGTTATATTCAAGTTGACTGAGTACTAGGCCGTTGACTGTGCCGCGACTTCCGCCTCATCTTCCTCGCCGGACGAGTCATCTTCGGATTCCTCATCCGCCTGGCCCTTGGCGATCAGCACGAGCCGGTCGAGGGCCTTCTCGATGAGAAGCGATTCCCTGACCGACGACTTCACGCGTTCTGAGCGTAGCTCTTTGTTCGTGAGCTTTTGCCCCGTCGTCTCGTCCCCTTCTCTCGCAAGCTGCTTGAGACGGTCGTTGAACTCGTCGTCGGAGATTTCGAGAGCCTCCTGCTCGATGAACGCGCTGATGGCGTGGGAGCGGTTGAGCTTCTCGACGGCCTCCTCGTGCATCTCGTCGCGAATCTGCTCTGCCGTCTTGCCGGTGAAGCGGTTGTAGTCGTCGTCGCTGATGCCCAGCCGCTTCATCATCTCGTCCCGCCGCGCTTCCATTTGATCGATCTCGTTTTGGATGAGGAGCGGGGCGATCTCCATGTCGGCGTTCACGACCAGCTCTTCGATGGCAAGCTCGCGGTACTCATGCTCGTTTTGCCGCATGGTCGCGTCCTGGATGTTCTCTCGAAGCTGCTCTTTGAGATCGTCAAGGGTCTCGCACTCGTCCCTCACGCTCTGGGCGAAATCGTCGTCCAGTTCGGGAAGGAGGCGCTGCTTCACATCGGTTATCGTGACGGTGAATTCGGCCTTTTTGCCCGCAATCTCGTTGTCTGCGAAGTCCTCAGGCACGTCGAGGGTGAAGTCCGCAGGCGTATCGACTTCCAGCCCCTCCAGTTCAGCTGCGAAACCCGGCAACGGGAGGGTGGAGGATGGGTCTACCATGAATTGGGAGTCGGTCTCGTCGATGATCTTTACCTCGTCGATGGTTCCCACGACGTTCATGGTGACGAGGTCGTCGTGGGCGACGGGTCGTTCTACGGGTTCCCAGGATGACTGCTGCTTTTGCAGGGCCTCGAGCTCCTGGTCGACATCCTCGTCGCTAACATCCACAGGATCTTCTTCGACGCGGATGCTGCGGTAGTCGCCGAGGTCGAGGACGGGATTGAGAGCAACGGCGGCCTCCACGACCACCGGGTCGAACTCAACGTTGTCGAGTTGCGGAAAGCCGACGCTCTCGATCTCCTGGTCCTCGACGGCCTTCATGATGACGTCGGTCACCATGAAATCGAGCGACTCGGAGATGAGGCTTTCCCGGCCCATCATGCCTTCCACGATCTGGCGCGGGGCCTTGCCGGGACGGAATCCGGGTATGCGCATCTTCCCGACGGCCTGCCGGTAGCCACGCTCTACGTACGGCTCAAGGTCATCGTCGTCCAATTCGATACGGAGCGTGACTTGGCGCTCCTCGACTTCACCTTGAGTTACTTTCACACGTGGGCTCCCTGCGCATATTCCTTCCAGCTTATAGGGCGATTATATCAGACGGAATTTTCGGGTGTGAACGTTTTTGCGGTGCCGCTAAGCGTCACTCTTCGCCGCCGCCCGTTCTCGCTTGGCGGTTCTTCGTCAGTCGGAGGGTCTCTATTTTGAGGTTGTCCATCTCGATGATTTCCACGGTAAAGCCGTCGGCCTCGAACGTCTCTCCCGCCGCCGGAATGTGCCCCAGCCGTTCGAGCGCCCAGCCCGCGACCGTCTCGAAATCGCCCTCCTCGATGTCGAGTTCGAGCCTGTCGCGCGCCTCGTCGATGCTCATGCCGCCGTCGACCTCGTAGGTGTCCCGACCGACCAGCGTCATCTCTTCTTCGGTTCCGACGCCTTCTTCTCCGACGCGGCCCATCACGTCCTCGATGAGCTGCTTCAGCGTGACGAGGCCCGCCACGCCGCCGAACTCATCGACCGCGATGGCCATCTGGTTCCCCGACTTGCGGAGTTCGTCGAACACCTCTGCTATGCGCTTCGTCTCCGGGACGAAGTGAACGTCGCGGATCACGTTGGTCACCGAGTCCTCGTCCTTGAGGCCGTTGACGGCAAGTGACCGCAGGATGTCTTTCAGAGAAAGCACGCCGACCACGTTGTCCGTCGTGTCCCAATAGACCGGGAACCGGGTATGCGAGTGCTCGGCGTAGGTCGTGAGGAACTCCTTGACGGTGGAGCCGCGCTGGACGAAGACGATCTCCGTGCGCGGGGTCATCACGTCGCGCACCTGCCGGTCTCCGAACCGGAAGACACCCTTGAGCCGCTCGGCCTCGTCCTGCTCGAACTCTCCCTCGCCGACGCCGATGTCGATGAGGGCGCGGAACTCTCCCTCCGTTATCGAACGCTGATCATCCTGCGATCCACCGACCCGCCTGCTGAGCATCTTGGTGATCCACTGGAGGACCAGGACGAACGGGAGCAGAAGGAACTCACCCCACTTGAGCGGGTAAGAGTACAGAAAGGCGATTCTCTCGGAGTTCCGAAAGGCAATGGTTTTTGGAATCGTCTCTCCCAGCAGGAGCAGGGTCACCGTGCCGAGTATGGTCGCTATGACAACACCAAGACCTTCATTTTCCTGTCCCACGCGGTTGACAACGACGACCGTGATGACGGCGCTGAAGGCGACGTTGACAAGGTTGTTGCCCAGCAGGATGGTCGAAAGGAGACGCTCGGGCTCATTGAGCATGTTCGCTACCCGTCGCGCGCCGGGCACACCTTCGCTAAGCAAGTGGGCGATCCTCGTCCTCTGAAGGGAGAGAAAGGCCGCCTCCGAGCTTGAAAAGAAGGCGGACAGCACTAAGAAGCCTAATAACAGAGCAAGACTAGCAGCTTCTGCGCCTGACATAGTGGCAATTCCTCAAATTGAATCGTTCATCGAGGACTGTGAACGAGCAGCCAAGAACGCGAAGTCGCGTTCCGGACCGGACGGCGGTTGGGAGAGTGAACAGGGGGAGGCCGAAGCGCGCCGGCGTGGGCCGGGCCTTCGGCTGCGTAGACGGCGGTCTGTCTGGATCGGAGTCCATACGTTCCACTCTACATCAGACGGGCGAACGAGGTAAAGCGCTCCGTTTGGAACCAGACTCGTCACTCGACCAGTGGAGCCGGTTACGATTCAGCTTGCACTGAGCGAGGTGCTTGTGTACATTTCGACTCCAAGCGAAAGGAAGAGGTTGCCCTGCCATGAGACTATATATCATCGTTGTATCACTTTTCGCTCTTGCCGCGCTCGCATGCTCTCAAGATGGCGATGACGAATCCTCGTCACGTTTGCAGACCGTGCAGGACAGGGGCGAGGTCGTCTGCGCCACGCTGGACGACACTCCGGGGTTCGGTTTCCTGGATGAGCAAGGCAGCCATGTAGGTTTCGATATCGACCTGTGTCGCGCCGTTGCGGCCGCCACGCTGGGCAACGCCGACGCCGTCGAGCTCCGCACGATTGACGCGGCAGAGCGCGGGCCCGTCATGCAGGCGGGCGAGGTGGACCTCCTCGTGTGGGTGACGACGTGGACGAGCTCGCGTGACGCCGCGTGGGGCGACTTCGTGCCGACGATGTTCTACGACGGACAGGGGTTCATGGTGCCCAACCGACTGGGGGTGTCCAGCGCGTATGAACTTGGCGGGGCCGCCGTATGCACCACGGCCGGCACGACCAGCGAGCTGAACATGGAGGACTTCTTTCGCCAAAACCGGATGGAGTACAACCCGTTGATATTCGAGAGCGGCGACGTGGCGCTCGACGCCTACACGAACGGAGTGTGTGACGTGTTCACCACGGACCGCTCCGCCCTCGCGGCGCTCAGGACCAGCATTCCCAATCCCGAAGAGCACATGATTCTCCCGGAGGTCATTTCCGAGGAGCCGCTTACTCCAATGGTGCCGCATGGCGACAGTCAGTGGTTCGACATCGTTAAGTCGGTGATGGCTATCCTGATCTACGCCGAAGCGTACGGAGTGAATTCGGGCAACGTCGCGGAGATGGCGACGAGCGATAACGTGAAGGTGAAACGCCTGCTCGGAACCGAGGGGTCGTGGGGCCAGGCCGACCTCGGCCTTGACACGACCGTCGCCCAGACGGTCATTACCCGGGTGGGGAATTACGGCGAGATCTACGAGCGACATCTTGGGTCGGGCGGAATCGGACTGCCGAGAGAGGGAGGCCGCAACGCTCTCTGGGCCGACGCCCCCTGCACCGACTGCCCGAAGGGCGGACAGATATACGCCGCGCCGCTGCGGTAAGTTCCGGCATAGTCGTAAGAATTCCGGCCCCGCGCTCACGTACGAGGCCGGAATCAACCGCGCCATGTTGCGGGCCTACCCTACCGGCAGGTACTGCACCTTCGCCGGATTCCAGCGCACGAACTGCTCGCCGTAGCCAAAGCCGTTCACGTATCCGACAGCACCGTCTCCCTGTCATTCCGAGCGTAGCGAGGAATCAAATCCATGACCGCAAGACGGGATAGCCAGCGCTCTATCCGCATCCTCGCCGACAGAATAGGAATTCTCCATGTCGGCGCTGCCTTGGGGCAGGCATTTTAGATTCTTCACTCCGCTTCGCTGCGTTCAGAATGACAGTGGCGGGGGTGCCTTCAAAGTGGGCCAATAGTCAAATGCCTACCCCTGTGAGCCCGCCGGGTGAGAGATACGGAGAGGGGGACGTTTGCGGTAGCCTGCCACGCCCGATATCATACCTGCCCATTGGAGGGAATCCGCGCTATGAAGATACTGATTATGGGGTCCGGGGCCGTGGGCGGCTACTTCGGCGCAGTGTTGAGCCGGGCAGGACACGAGGTGGTGTTCATCGCGCGTGGCAGCCACCTCGAGGGGATCAACAGTAGCGGCCTCCGTGTGAAGAGCGACGCGATGGGCACCTTCGAGGTGCAGGCCTCCGCCATGGAGCGCCCCGACGGCTCGTGGAAGGCTGATCTCATCCTCTACTGCGTGAAGGGCTACGACAACCATACCGGCGTCCCGACCATCGGCCCCGCCGTGGGTGACGGCACCGTGGTGCTGACGCTCCAAAACGGCATGGGCAGCGTCGACGCGCTTGCGGCAGCATACGGAAGGGAAGCCGTGCTCCCTGGCCTGACCTACGTCGACGCGACCCGGACGGGACCGGGCGCCGTCAGCGAGTTCGGACTCAAGGCCCCCGACATCGTCTTCGGTGAAGAGGACGGCAGCGAGTCAGACCGCGTCTCCCGCGTCCGTAAGGCGCTTGATGTGGAGGGCATCGACGTGAAGGTCGCCGACGACATCACTAAGGAACTCTGGAGCAAGTTCATCTATATCTGCGGCCTCAGCGGCTCGACCTGCATCACCCGCTCGACCTTCGACCAGGTCGTCATGACGCCACACACTCTCGAATTCGTCCGCAACATCATGAACGAGGCCTACACTGTCTCGCAGGCCAAAGGTGTGAACATTGCCGCCGACTACGTCGACACAACCGTCGACTACTTCGTCAGCATCAAGGGCGAGAACACCTCGTCCATGTACACCGACCTCATGCGCGGGAGCCCGATCGAGGTTGAAGTGCTCAACGGGGCGGTCGCCAGAATGGGCGCAGAGGTGTCCATCCCGACGCCCGTCAACTCCTTCATTGCCACGTGCCTGTCGCTCTACCACGCTCGCGCGATGGAAGAGCGGGGCAGCTAGGCGGCGCGACATTCCGGTTTGATTAGGGGTGGTTTGGATTCCCGCTTTCGCGGGAATGACCGTGACCTTGTGAGGGCCACATAAGGGTATGAAAATATGTTGCCGCCGGGGACGGGCAACCGCAAGGAGGCTGTCTCATAAGTAGGACACCTCTCTTTTCGGGAGGTTGTGGATTCCCGCTTTCGCGGGAATGACGGCTGGTGTGGCTATGTTTCGGATCGAACAATATCTACAGCGACGATAATCGTTACGCAATTTGCTAGTGGAATGTGTACAGTCGAGTTATGAGACGGGCTCCAAGGATTGCCCCTACGATTTCGCTGCCATTCCCTCGCGGTCCTGTTCCGTCAGGTGCGGCTCGATCTGACGGACGAAGTCCTGCAGCGTCTCCTCGACTGTGGCGTCCGAGGTGTCTAGCTCGATCTTGCGGGTCAGGCGGGAGCGCTCGAACTCCTCCCGGAACCTCTGCAGCACGAGCTCCACGTCCACGTCCTTGAGAATACCGTTGGGATGCGGATTCTCCGCCATGCGCCTGCGGATGACCTCCGGCCTCGCGGTCACGTGGCAGAGTACGGTATCCGTGCCCCCGCTCAGTATCTTGTCCTCCATGTTGTTCATGAATTCCCGCCGATTCTCGAATCCCAGGTAGAGCTCGCCGTAGATGCCCTCCTCGATGTGGAGGCCGATCATCACCGAGTCCCTCATCCCCGTCATCGTCGACAGCCCCGACACGTGGTACACAACGTTGTGTCGCATGATCGTCTCTTTCGTGCGCGTGCTCAGCGCCCAGAGCTGCTCCTGCTCCTCTTCCGTGAAGTCGCTCGGCACGGGAGTGTACTCCTGCTCGTGCGTCACGGAGTACGGGAACTTGCCGTGGTCGTGCACGTTCTTGACCGACCCGCCAAGTTCCTCGTGTATCCAGTCCCGAATCCTGAACCCCAGCGTCGTCGTGCCCGTGTACTCGCAGCCGATGATTACCAGCTTCATGTGACGGCCTCCTCTTAGGTTGCCAAGTCCCGAATATACGCCCGAATCTCATCCGATATGTCGTCGCGGTCGAGGGCCTCTCGAATCGACGCCTTCAGCATCCCGGAAGGCACTCCAGTGTCGAATAGCTCCCCCGGAAAGCGGTAGGCGGTGCCCCTGTGCGTCTTGAGCAGCGCCGCGATCCCGTCGGCCAGCCAGATTTCGCCGCCCGCCCCGGGACTCGTGCACTCCAGCGCGGCAAAGATCTCCGGCGGAAGCACGTACCGACCGACGACTGCCAGGTTCGACGGCGCCTCTTCGATGGACGGCTTCTCGACGAGGCCAGATATCTCGTACACCCTTCCCTTTTGGTTCGTGGGCGCGACGACACCCTTTTGCGGAATCGTCTCTTTCGGCGTCTCCGCCACTCCAATGACCGGCCCCCCGGTCTCTCGATAGATATCGATCATCCGCCCGGTGGTCGATTCGCCGCCCCGGATGACGTCATCCGGCAGGATTACCGCAAGCGGCTCGTCTCCAACCGCCTCTTTGGCGACCAGCACGGCGTGACCGTTGCCGAGCGGCTCCCGCTGTTGGACGTACGTGATCTCCACGGTCCTCGCGAGGTCGGATACCCGTTCGATGAGGGCCGCTCTTCCCTGCCGCTCCAACATGCGCGCCACGTCGGAGGACACGTCGAAGTAGGCGCTGATGGCATCCTGGTTGGGTGAGACGACTATCACCACGTGCTCGATGCCCGCTGCGGCGGCCTCCTCGACAGCAAGGTGGATGACCGGCGTGTCCAATACGGGCAGGAGCGCCTTGGGAACGGCCTTCGTCACCGGAAGGAAGCGTGTGCCGAGTCCCGCCGTCGGAATAACGGCCTTGCGCACGTTCATAGCCGACCTCCGCGCCTCCCAGTTCCGGTTGCGGCCCGATTATAGCACGGTGGGGGTTAGGCGCCGGGCGCCGGATTCCCGTCTACGCGGGAATGACGGTGGCTGTGCGTATCCGACGTTCTCACGGAGTCTGAGCAATACCTGTGCTCAGGTCGCAGAGGGTTAAATCGAGGGACATTTGGGGACATTCCGTGACATTGAAGGGAGTCACCGCCGTTGGACCGGGAGTAGGCACGCGGGTCGGTTGACAGGTTGTCGCGTGCGCCCACCTATCGAGAAATCGTTTTTTTTTGTAACATTCCGTAACATTTTGTAACATTCCGAGGCGTTGCGGTTGGGCGATCCGCGTCTTGGTCGCACGTTCATAATAGGCCATGCGTTCTTATCCGTCAAGTCCGACTGAAGTAACCGGAGCAAGCGTCCTGCGTGGTAGTATGGAGTGCAACCATCCTGGACTTGCACCACGACTACGGAGGATGCCATGACACTCGCCAGAGAAAAATGCGTAGCCTGCCGGCGGGACTCGCCGAGAGTCACTCCGGAAGAGATCGATGAGCTCCACCCCGTCGTGTCCGACTGGGATCTGACGGAAGTCGACGAGATCAAGCGGCTAGACCGGACCTTCAAGTTCTCCGACTTCGCCGGGGCCCTGGAGTTCTCTCAGAAGGTCGGCGAAATCGCAGAGGACGAGGGGCATCACCCGCGCATCATCACCGAGTGGGGGCGTGTCAACGTCGCTTGGTGGACGCACAAGATACGTGGACTCCACCGCAACGATTTCATCATGGCCGCAAAGACCGACTCGCTGTATGGGTAGGTGCTGGGTTCTGGAAGGGGAATCACCCTCACCCCCGTATCGAGTACGGGGCAGGCTCTAGCCCTCTCCCACGACGGGAGAGGGGATAAATCGAGGGCTTTGCTCGGCGGTCTAGCTCGTCCCACGCGACGGCGGGTGCTTCGACAAACGACAGCCACTCCGTCGCGTCGGTGAGGAGGAGATCGGTTCTCACGCCCATCCACTCCGGCTGAAACAGTTCGAGAAGCTCGACGCCGTCCCGGAGCTTGACCCTCGCGCCGTGGCGATTGTGCTCCGTTAGGTGGTGGAATCCCACCGCCGTCTTGATGACGGCATGGTAGAACAGCCGGAACGGGTAGGGCGATTCGCGCCAAACGTCCTCCAGCGTCTCGTGACACTCCCAGAACTCGCCCCCGTTGAACTGCTCGATGGCTTGGCGCAGTTCCGGCGGCGGTTCCGGTGGTTGGGGGGCGGTGAACTTTTGGATGCCGTGCAGGCGGAGGGCGTCGGTCCACTGCGCGTCGAGGGCGCGCCGGTTGCGGAACGGCATGGTAGGGAGGTTGGTTAGTGGGTCGGTTGTTTGAGAGGAGGCCTTCGCCATTGAACGCCCTCTAGCTCATTGTCCGCTTGTAATGCCCGGGTGTCACGAACTCGACGAGGCCGAGGTTCCTGAGCAATTGGAGTTGCTGGCGCAGTTTCTCTCGCACGTGGTAGTTGCCGGGATACCGTCTTGCAGCAATGGGAGCGCATACCCCAAGTAGGTCGTCCATGTTAAACCCATCCTCCGACATGGACACAACTCCCTCTAACGTTAGTCTCTTCCAGCCACTGAACCTCTTTACGAGTCGGTCTTTGTCATCAATTGAGAATGTAGCCTCTACCACAGACTCTGCGGATTTTTTTACCGACCTATGCAACGGTCTAGGCAAAGAAACCTTGATTTCTTCAAGCGGAGCATATAGGGCTTCAAGCTCCTTGTGGCTCATTTCTTGAGGCGACAGACCAGTGCCAAGTCCGCTCATGAGCGAGCAAGCGAGTTCTTTGATGACTCCACTGTCCTCTGTACCCAAACCACATTCGAGATTATGCCGCATTCCTGAAACAGTGGCGTTCGCCGACGTCACCAGTGCGGAAGAGTCGTCGAAGACGTATATCTTGGCGTGTAAGTTACTCAGGCTGTGGACTGCGATGCCATCCTTCACAAGTGTGCAGAGGGTATCCAAGCTGGAAGAGCCGACGGCAAAATCCCTCAGGTCGGTTCGAGTGACGAGTGTTCGGGACACTTCTTTGGAAACCATGTCCGTCAAATCGATGATGGCCTTATTGACATAGGGACTCCCCACAAGCATCCGCTCGCTGCAAGTCCGGGCGCGTTCCGCCAGCCAGTCGCGGGTCGGCGTCGTGACGATTTGCAGATTGGCCATCCTACCTCGGTTCTTCCGACACCTTCTCAATCTCGAACACGTGGTGTTCAACCACGTCCCAATCGAGTTCATCAGGGCTCAAGTAAAGGGCTTCGTCGCAAGCCTCGGTTTCGGTATCTGCCTCGATGATAATCGGGCACGAGACCGATTGCTCAAGCCACACCATATACATCGGCATTCTAGCCACCTCCGTGTCTAGGCTCAAGCCTAGCGGCAAGATGCCGCGATCGTTGATCGCATCGTTCGAAGTTGTCAACCACTGATTTTCCAGCCGGTAATGAGAGGCCGCATCCTTCGCCGAATCGTTGAAATGGTAAGACAACTGTACTATAATTCCT
>JAPPDQ010000366.1 GCA_028875495.1 Chloroflexota bacterium | reverse complement strand
CTGGCGAGGGAGGAGTCGCCTAGCCTGGTCATTCTGGACATCATGCTCCCGACCATGGACGGAATTCAGGTCTGCCGTGTATTACGGAGCGAGAGCGGCGTTCCCATCCTGATGCTCACGGCGAAGGGCGAGGAGCTCGACAAGGTGCTCGGACTCGAGATGGGGGCCGACGACTACATGACCAAGCCGTTCAGCATGAGGGAGCTTATCGCGCGGGTCAAGGCGATGCTACGGCGGGCGGAGTTGAGTCCCGCGTCGACCGATGGCAACGCGGGCGGGGTCATCACGTCGGGTGATCTGAGCATCGACGTGGAGGCGCGAAAAGTCTCTCTCGGCGGCGTGCCCGTGAAGCTGAAGCCTAAGGAGTTCGAACTATTGACGCTCTTCGCCGGCCATCCCGGCAAGGCGTTCACACGGGACGATATTCTGGACAAGATCTGGGGCGGGAAGGACAACATAGACCGGCGTACGGTGGACGTACACGTGCGCTGGATACGACAGAAGCTCGGAGAGGGTGACGGCGCGCCCCGCAGGATCATCACCATTCGAGGTCACGGGTACCGGTTCGAGGGATGAATCAGGGCCCAGGATTCACCGCAGAGGGCGCAGGGATCGCAAAGTGCATAGTGGATTCCCGCCTTCGCGGGAGTGGGAATATTGTAAGTTTGTTGTTCAAACCAAAGACAAGTGCGACCTGATTCGATATGAGGAAGAGAACTACGGGAATGTCACCACGCCTTAGTTCACGAGGACTGTTGTGGTGCATTGTGTTTGCCTGCGGCCTCCTGCTGCTGGCTTGGGTGGGCGTCGCGGGATTCCAAAGCGGCGCAGGCCCCGTACATGTCGCACTTGGCATCGCGGGTGGAGTGGCCGTTGCTGCGTCCGTCATAGTCATTTGGCTTTCGGCACAAAGGTCGTCTCGGTCGATACGGGAAGTGACCGAGGGAATCGGTCGCATCGAGGCCGGGGACTTGGACCACCGGATCAGGACGAACGCAACCGGGCAGACAGGAGACTTGGTGCTCGCCTTCAACCACATGGCGACCTCTCTCACGAGCATGATGGGCGACCTGTCAGGCGAGCGCGACAAGCTGTCGGCAGTCATGGAGACCATGTCGGACGGGGTGATCGTCGTCGACTCGTCGGGTGACGTGGAGCTCCTCAACGGGGCTGCGGCGACGCTCTTGGGGGTCGATCCGGGAGTAGACCCGGAAACGCCGCTTTCGGTCGGTCACGACCACGAACTCCGCCAGCTTGTCGCCGCGTGTCGCGTTGCCGGGGAACCGCAGTACGCCGAGATCATACTGACGGCGGGACGCCGCACGGTGAGCGCCGTGGCGACTCCATTGGAAGAGGAGCCGGGCGGGGCCGTCCTCGTGACGCTGCACGACCTGACTGAACTGCGGCAGGTGGAGACCTCCCGGCGGGAGTTCGTCAGCAACGTCTCGCACGAGCTGCGTACGCCGCTCTCGTCGATCAAGGCGATGGCGGAGACGCTTGAGGACGGCGGGTTGGACGACTCCAGCATCAACGCGGATTTCGTCAAGCGAATTCATGTCGAGGCCGACCGAATGACGACGCTGGTCAACGACCTGCTCGAGCTGACCAGTCTGCAGAGCGGGCAGGCCGACATGAAGCCCGAACAGGTGGATATCGCCTCGGTGATCCGCGAGGAGGGCAGCCGTTACGTCCAGGTGGCAAGGGGTCTGGGCATCGAGGCGAACGTCTCGGTGCCTGAGGACCTGCCCAGGGTCGTGGCACAGGAGGACAGGATGCGGCAGGTCGTTCGCAACCTGCTGGACAACGCCCTGAAGTTCACGCCGGAGAACGGGAGAATCGACCTCTCGGCATCGGCGAATGATGACGTTGTCGAGGTGCGGGTGTCGGACAACGGGCTCGGCATTCCGCCGGAATCGCTGCCGCACATCTTCGAGCGGTTCTACAAGGTCGAGCGGTCGCGGCGGAACGAGGGCAGCGGACTCGGCCTCGCCATCGTCAAGAACATCGTCCAAGCGTATGGCGGCGAGGTGAGCGTCGAGAGCCGCGAGGGCGAGGGTTCCACGTTCTCACTCACTCTCATGGTCGCGGAGACCGCGGACGTGCCGGTCGAGGTCGCGCCAGTCTGAGGGACATGCCGAGCAGGGGTGCTCTGGTACAATAGAAGCAGGACGCCAACCATCCATGTCAACCCGCCCCTGGTTCGCTTCATCGCTTCGCGTACTCGTTCGAGAATCTTTCGAGACGATCATCCTCGCGCTACTCGTCTTCATGGTGCTCCACCTGAGCATCCAGAACTACAAGGTTGAGGGGCCGAGCATGGAGCCCACGCTGAATCAGAACGAGTACCTGATCGTCAACAAGCTCGTCTACCTGCGCTTCGATCCGGCGGAGGTCATCGACGCGCTCCCGTTCTACGACGGTGGGACAGACGGGGCCGACCGGTACATTTTCCATCCGCCCGTACGCGGCGAAGTCGTCGTCTTCCGCTCCCCTCGAGACCAGAGCAGAGACTTCGTCAAGCGCGTAATCGGTTTGCCGGGCGAGACGGTCGAGATCGTAAACGGCACGGTCTACGTGAATGGGCTTGAACTGGTCGAGCCCTACCTCGATCAGAAGGACAATACTACGATGGCGCCCGTACAGGTCGAGCAAGGCACGGTGTTCGTGCTTGGCGACAACCGCAGCGCCAGCAACGACTCCCGCTCGTGGGGCCCCGTTCCGACGGAGAACCTGATCGGGCGGGCGTGGATGAGGTTCTGGCCGCTCGACCATCTCGGCGTGCTGTGACCCGCCGGATGACGCGGTAGTCGCCCCTCTGGGCGTCTCTCTCGTTGGGGGCTGACAGGGGTAGGTATTTGCCTATCGCCCCATTCTCGATTGACGATAAAACAGCCCCACCGCTGTCATTCTGAGCGAAGCGGAGCGGAGTCGAAGAATCTCAAATGTCTGTCCCAACGTAAACCTGACATAGAGAATTCTTCCGCTATTTTCACTCTTCATCACGACATAAGCGCGGCACCGGCTGTCCGGTCTTGCGGTCATGGACTTTAGATTCCTCGCTACGCTCGGAATGACAAGTGGTGGGCTCGGAATATTTCATGAGGGTTGCCACCCTCACCACCTAGAATGAAAAGGGCGTTAGTTCCTCCGTTCTTTGAAGGACTGATGGCGAGGCACCGAGGATGGATTCCTGCCTCCGCAGGAATGACGGTGTAGGGGTGCTACGTGGGTATTTTTGTAGCAATCGCTCATGTCGGTTGTCACCGACACCACCAATCATAAAAATGAGGTTGGAGTCGTCGTTCTCGGTTGGCAGACGACCAGGGCATGGATTCCCGCGTACGCGGGAATGACGGTTGGGGTGGTAGGGCGGCTATTTTCAGAGGAATGACAGGGAGGCGGGGCTGGACCATAGCTACAGTTCCGTTTTGCCTACCCCATTGTCAGCCCCTGGTGGGGGAGAGATTGTCGATTCCTGTTGAACGTGCATGCTATGCAACTAATCACCGCCAGGCGAGGTCGCCATCGGACTGACGCCAGAGGCGGACGCGGTGCTTTTTGTCCCGGCAGGTGTAGGCGTGGACGGTGGGCGTATTTGCTCCGGCAGGGCCCGTGTGACGCATGACGGCCCCGTCGTAGGGGCAAAGAAGGGTGGTATCTCGCCACGTGGAGGCTACCCGGGCCTCGATGCGGTCGGCGAACGCGAAGCGACGACTTTCTCCACGGTAGGCCACTCTGTCGGGGAAGGACTCGGCGTTGCATGAGGAGCCGAGGGGGCCCGCGTTTCGCTGGGAGTCGGGTTCGCGGTAGTCTTCCCATCCGCAATTGATGCAGCGTGGGAACCGGTCGTAGAGATTGAGCGGCCCGTCGCATCGCAGGCACCCCTGCAGGGCTACAGACGAGACCATGTAAAGAGGTTTTGTTGTATTCATAATAGAACTAATGTACAAGATGAGCAAGCCGTAATCAACTTGAATGATACTAGCAGTATTATGTACTATACATATATGTGGAATACGAGGTAGGTCACGGCGTTTCCAAAGGGACGGAGGAAGATATGGCGAAGAAGCGACAGGCAAGCAGGGAGATCGCGCGGCGGATCAGGGAGGCGAGGAAGGTGTCGGGGCTTAATCAGCAGGAGGTCGAGGTCGAAATCGGGAAGGCTAAGAACGCGGTCTCGCGTTGGGAGCGGGCGGAGGTGCAGATCGACGCGACGGACCTGGGGAAGCTGGCGCGGCTGTTCAAGGTTTCGTCCGACTGGCTTCTGGGGATCGATGATGAGGTGGAGATGAGCGAGTTCGAGCTGGTGCGCGACTACCGGCAGGCGTCGCCCGCCCTGCGCGCAGCCACTCTCGCAGGGTTGCAAGCAGGGCTACGGATGGAACGGGGTCCGTCAGGATGATTTCCCACGTGGGCACGCCCGATGCGGACTCTTCGGGCAGCGTTAGGGTGATGGGTATGGTTACTCGCGTGGTCTTCATGGGTTGCGTGAAGAACTTGTGTTCTTACGGAAGGTTATCATGTTGGGGCGAGGGGTGCAAATCGGGGGAGGGCGACCACAAGGGTCGCCCCTACGAGAGCTTAGACCGTCTCGAAGAGGGCGTCGACGAACTGTTGGGGGTCGAAGGCGGCGATGTCGTCGGGCTGTTCGCCGGTGCCGAGGTAGAGGACGGGGATTCCTAGCTCCCTGGTGATGGCGAGGACGATGCCGCCCTTTGCGGTGCCGTCGAGCTTGGAGAGGATGACGCCGTGGCATTCGAGGGCCTGGGTGAAGGCGCGAGCTTGGTGGAGTCCGTTCTGGCCGGTGACTGCGTCGAGGGCGAGGAGGACGCGGATGCTCGATTCGGGGACGTGACGAGCCACGACGCGCCTGATCTTCTTGAGCTCCTCCATGAGGTTGGTCTTTGTGTGGAGGCGGCCGGCGGTATCGACGATGACGACATCGGCGTTGCGGCTGAGGGCGGCGGAGACGGTATCGAATGCGACGGCGCCGGGGTCGGCTCCCTCGCGGTGTGAGATCACGTCCACGTCGAGCCGCCGTCCCCACGTACGGAGCTGCTCGGCGGCGCCCGCGCGGAAGGTGTCGGCAGCACCGATGAGGACCTGCCGTCCGTCCTGGAGGTAGAGGTTGGTCAGTTTGGCTATGCCAGTGGTCTTGCCGACGCCGTTGACGCCGACGACGAGGAGGACGAGCGGGCGCACGTCCACGTCGAGTGGGTGGCCGGTGTCGTCCACGTTGATCATCTCGACCATCTCGCGCTTGAGGATGTCGAATGCCTCGTCAGGGTTGGCGGGACGCTCCTCGCGGAGGCGGTCGACGAGTTCCATGGTGGACTCGACACCCACGTCGGCGGTGATGAGGACTTCCTCCAGCTCCTCCCAAGCTTCCTCGTCGAGGTCGGAGTCGCGGAAGATGGAGGCGACTCGACCAAGCAGGCCTCGGCGGGTCTTTTCAGTGGCTCGCCTGGTGTTCTCGGCGTCGGTCTCGCGACGGCGGAGGAAATTCAGCATGGGGGGGTTTCACCCTCACTCCAGCCCTCGTATCGAGTACCGGGCAGGCTCTCTCCCGCGACGGGAGAGGGGGTAGGAGGATTCACCGCAGAGAACACAGAGAACGCAGAGAGAGGAGAGAAGGGTTGTGTGCCCTCACCCCAGCCCCCGTATCGAGTACGGGGCAGGCTCTCTCCCAAAACGGGAGAGGGGGTAAGAGGATTCACCGCAGAGAGCACAGAGAACGCAGAGAGAGGAGAGAAGGGCTGTGTGCCCTCACTCCAATCCCGGCATCGAGTTTGCGCCGAGGATGGGCAACCACAAGGGTTGCCCCTACGATGGGTTAGTCGAGGCCTATTTTCGGGGTAATGACAAATGTGAGGGATCTGGGATGTGTGCATTTGATAGATATGGTGGGTTACGGCTACGGTGCGAAGCCGTCGTTCAGGGCGATCAGGATCATTATAACCACGAAGGCGAACAGGGCAAGGAGCAGGACGAAGAAGACGGCGAGCGGGATGAACAAGGCGGCGATTGCTCGTCCGGTAGAGAAGTTGTTGTTCTCTCGAATGGCGAATACGGAGAGGACGATGGTCCAGACTGCTATGCCGAAGCCGACAAGGCCGGAGAGGCCCTGGGCGAAGGAGTCAAGCTGGAGGGCCATGAAGGTGACGGGAACGGTGAACACGGCGGGCAGGTAGGCGAACCCAAATCCGGCGAAGAGACCTCCGTACGATCCATTTCCGCCAAGGATCCGGCTCATGATCCAGCAGATTGCGGTGAAGAAGGCGACGCCCGCTATAGCGAAGGCTGGGCCGCCGACTATGGAGAAGCCTTGAAGGGGCCCCTGCACCCATTCGGCGTTGTCAAAGTCGGCCGGGTCGAGCGATGCCGCGCCGGTAATGCCCTGCGCGATGGCTATTACGATAATGACGATGAGCGCCCAGCCGATGGGTCGACGACGAACGATGGTCCGCATGGTCGGGAGAGGAACAACGATGACGCCTATGCAGGTTCCGAGGAAGCTCTGGTTGGAGGACTGAGGTTGGGACATGATGGTGGGTCTGGGGTTGGATGGGTGTTGGGATTGAGTATGGCATATGGCGGGGAGGGCAAGTCAAGGTGAGAGTATCGGGATATCTAATTGTATCGCCAGTATTCGCACAAAAGTGTGCTATTATTGGCTCATGGACGGGAGAGAGTTCGTGAGGCGCGCGCGGCGATATGCTCGCAGGAACAAGGTGGACTTCAGCTTCGATCCCATCAAGGGCAAAGGCAGCCACAGTGAGGTCCGAATCGGGGGACGGAGGACTATAGTCAAGAAGGGTGAGATACGCCGGGGTCTGCTATCGGCGATGCTGAAGCAGCTTGAAATCGATCCAATGGAGTTCTAGCAATGAGATACGCCTTCCCTTGCAATATCGTCCCTGACGAAGAAGAGCGAGAAGCCACAGGACGGGAAGCCTACGTCGTGACCTTCCCCGACGTGTCGGAGGCCATCACGGGCGGAGACTCTTGGCAAGAGGCAATGGAGATGGCCGCGGACGGCTTGGGCGTGGCCTTGGGCATGTACGTGAAAGCCAAGCAGGATATCCCCAAGCCCAGCCCTTTAGAGGATGGGCAGGTGCTGATTGCCGTGCCACCGATCATCGCGGCGAAACTTGCGCTTTACACTGCCATGCGCGAGCAGAACATCACCAACGTCGCTCTTGCCGCCAAGCTCGGCATCTACGAGAGCGCTGTTCGCAGAATCGTCGATCCGAACCACCGCTCCCACATCAGCCAGATAGAAAAGGCGCTCCAAGCAGTGGGACGGTCATTGGTGATCGAGGACAGGACGGCGGCGTAGTCACGTACTTTCGGTCTTCTCACACCGGGCGCGAAGGCTGCGCCGACCGAGGTCACCATTACGCCAATGAAGGCCCAGGCGATGAGTTTCTTGGCACTCACTGCGGTCTCTCCTCCAGGACAACGGGCGTTGCGCGGAGGCCGACGGAGTTTGTATATCCTCATAGGCGTGAGAGTTCCTTGACAGGCATTTATACATTGTCGGTACAATATACTGATGGAATATGAATGGGACGAGGGGAAGAAAGAGACTAACATTGCGAAGCACGGGGTCAGCTTTGAGGCGATGGTGGACTTCCAGTGGGACACAGCAGCAATCAGGCCAAGCGATCGGCAAGGTGAGGCTCGATGGGCCGCCATCGGATATATCGGCAACCGCCTTCACCATGTCGTCTATACCGAGGCAGCGGGCGGCGCATCATCAGTCTGTACAAGGCCAACCCAAGGGACAGGAGGCGATATGAGCAGTCACACCGAGACCGATCTTGATCGGCTGCCGTTTACCGAGTACGCGAAGATAGTGGCAGAGAGGGGAGCCAAAGAGCACGGCGGGACGCTGACCTTTGACGAGCTCGCAGCCAGCGAGCTTACCTTTGCTCAGATAGAGGCGATGTACGGTGAGGAAACGGCCATCAACGCCGGCATCGCCAGGGACCCGGACGCCCCGGAATGGACGGCCGAGGACTGGGCCCGAGCACGCCCAGCTACCGAGGTTGTGCCGCACATCGTGGAGCGATATCGCCGCACGCGCGGCAAGCAGAAGGCGCCGACGAAGGAGAAGGTTACGGTGCGGCTCGACGCGGACATCCTGGCCCACTTCCGCGAGGGTGGCAAGGGATGGCAGACGAGACTCAACAACACGCTTCGCAAGGCCGTTCTGGGCGGCTGATCACACGCCCGTCGTCTACTATGGGCGGGCTATCAAGCGCTTCTGCGGCCTGTCGTCCTCAGACCTGAAGGGTATAGGGTCGTCACCACGCAGATCATCTTGCTGGGTATGTTAGGCTCCCGATGACAGCCCCACTCGACGTGAAGCCCCCGATGCTCTCTCGCCTAAATGACTACCGGGTCGTCGGAGCGGAAGTGGAAGACCTTGAGGACGGGAGCAATGACCTTCCAGTGCGTCATCGTGCCGATGGGGACGAAGAAGAGGTCTCCGGCGCGGTAGGTCGCGCTGTTGCCGTCCTGGTCGGTTATGACAGCCTCGCCCTTGATGAAGTAGATGGTCTCGTCCCACGTGTATTCCCAGTTAAAGGAGCCGGGCTCGCAGGACCATACTCCGTTGGCGAGTCGCTTGTCGTCGGACTGCCAGAGGAGCTTGCCCTTGGCGACGGGGGTTCCATCGACGATCGCCTCGTCGGGGAGAGTCCAGTCGTCGAGCTCGACATCGGCTGCGGTGGCTTGGGGGATGCGGGCTGTGGTAAGGGTCATGGGGAAAGACCTCCTCGTGGGGTGTGCGTATGATAAAGGGTGGAACGAAAAGTAGAAAGTAGTGGGTAGAAATAGGGAGTGTCGAGAGACTATTTCACGAGTATCAGCACTGAGGTTGAATTGCCCTTCGACAGGCTCAGGGCGAACGTGATTCACGTGTCGTTTCAGTGTTCAGAACTTATCGACGTGTATGTTTTGAGATAGTCTCCAAGTACACTGAGATAAGGGCGTTGGGGGTTTGCTATGCTGTATGGGTGGATGTTTGGGCAGGGAGTTTCGGCAGAGAGGACCTGAGTTTCGATGTTGGATACGGTTGTGCTGGACAAGCTGGCTACGGTCGAGCAGCGCTCCGAGGAGCTGGAGCAGTTGATGGCGGACCCGGAGATCGCGGGGGAGTACTCGCGGCTTCAGGAGGTCATCAAGGAGCACAGCTCGCTCAGAAATATCGTGGCGCTTTTCCGGGAGTACCGGGGAACGATCGACGAGCTGGAGGATGCGAGGACGCTGATTCGCGAGGAGAGCGACCGGCAGATGGCCGCTCTTGCGCGTGAAGAGATCGAGGAGCTCGAAGGCCGGCAGGGGGAGATCGAGCACGACCTTCGCGTGGCGCTGATTCCGAAGGACCCGAACGACGAGAAGGGCGTGATCGTGGAGGTGCGCGCGGGCACGGGCGGCGAGGAGGCGGGCCTCTTTGCCGCGGAGATGTACCGGATGTACACGCGGTACGCGCAGCGCCATAGCTGGGGCGTGGAGGTGATCAGCAGCACGGAGACGGGTCTTGGGAGTATCCGGGAGATAGTATTCCAGATCGACGGCGACGGAGCGTACAGCCAGCTCAAGCACGAGAGCGGCACTCATAGGGTGCAGCGGGTGCCGGTGACGGAGTCGAGCGGGCGCATCCACACTTCGGCGGCGACGGTCGCGGTGTTGCCGGAGGCGGAGGAGATCGACGTGCAGATCGACCCGGACGATCTCGATATTGATGTCTTCCTGGCCGGGGGGCACGGCGGGCAAAGCGTGCAGAAGAACGCGACGGCGATCCGCATTACCCACAAGCCCTCGGGCATGGTAGTGCAGTGCCAGGACGAGCGTTCGCAGCTCAAGAACAAGGAGAAGGCGCTGTCCGTGCTCCGCTCGCGGCTGCTGGCGCAGGAGGTGGAGCGGCAACAGGCGGAGATATCGCAGGACAGGCGGTCGCAGGTGGGGACGGGAGACCGGTCGGGCCGGGTGCGTACGTACAATTTCCCTCAGGACAGGGTGACCGACCACCGGGTCGGGTACACGAGGCACAACCTCGAAGCGGTGCTGGACGGCGAGATCGACGACATCCTTCACAGGCTGGTGGAGGCCGAGCAGGCCCGGAACCTGGAGGAATTCGGCGCATGAGGCTGCGGGAGGCCTGGGCGCGCTCCCGCAGGCAGCTTGAACGGGCCTCTATCCCCGACGCGGACATCGAAGCGCAGGTGCTTCTCCGCAACGCGCTGGGTATCGACCGGGCGACTTTCCATGCCTCCCTTGACCGCGAACTGAGCAACGAGGACGCAGAAGCGTTCGAGCGCACAGTTCGGCGGCGGATCGAGGGGGAGCCACTCTCTTACATCACCGGACACCGGGAGTTCTACGGCCTTGATTTCGTGGTGACGCCGGACGTGCTGGTGCCACGACAGGAGACGGAGTTCTTGGTCGAGGCGGTGCTGGAACATGCGCGGAGTCGTGGAGGGGATGAGGATGCTCTGACTATCGCGGATATCGGTACGGGCAGCGGGTGTATCGCGGTTGCGCTGGCGTCTCACCTGCCGAATGCGGCGGTATATTCCACGGACGTGAGCCGGGAGGCGCTGCGTGTCGCGGGCGAGAACGTTCAGAGGCACGGACTGGAGGGGCGGGTGAGCCTGCGGCACGGTGACCTGTTCGAGGCGCTGGAGGGGCCGGTCGACGTGGTGGCGTCCAATCCGCCGTATCTGAGCACCAATGAGGCGGTTGATCTGCCGCCGGACGTTAAGCGGGAACCGAGTGTAGCGCTGGTCGCGGGGTCGGACGGGATGGACGTGCTAAGCAGGCTGATCGTGGGAGCGCGAGAGTATTTGAAGCCTGGAGGGCTGCTGGCGTTGGAGATTGACCCACGGCGGCTGGAGGCGGTGGAGAGTCTCATGGAGTGGGCTTTTGTGGACGGGCAGGTTGCGGTCATCAAGGACCATGCGGGGTTGGAGAGGGTGGTGACGGTCAGGGTTGGGGGATAGGCGGGGGCTTGCGGCCCGTCATGCATTGATGTCTTTCGCACATTGCGCATGGGAAATCGTGGACGTATCATCAACCTTTGATGCGCGATGTAGTACAACCGTAGTGGGCCATAAAGGAGTCGCCAGCCATGACAGTGCCTGAAGACGAGATCGAGCAAGTGGAAGTACGCAAAATGTGGGAGCACGAGGCGCTCGACTTTACTCCCTGGCTCGCCAAGAACCTCGACTTGCTGGGAGGTGCGCTGGGGATGAAGCTGGAAGATGCCCAGGTGGAAGTTCCCGTTGGCCCGTACTTTCTGGACATACTGGCGAGAGAGGCCGACGATGGAGTCTTAGTAGCCATCGAGAACCAGTTGGAAGAGACCGATCTCCACCATCTCGGGCAGTTGCTCACCTATGCGACCGGATGTGACGCGCAGGTCGCAATTTGGGTGGCACCGGAATTCGGTTACGAACATGCGCAGGCGCTACACCGACTCAACGAATGGACGCAGGAGAGCATCAGGTTCTTCGGGGTCAAGGTTGAGGTCTTCAAGAAGGCCAGAGGCGGGGACCTCGAAGCAAGATTTCGCAAGGTGGTCTACCCCGGCGGCTGGGACAAGGAGGCGACACTCAAGTCGGGAGAGATGCCCGCGACCAAGCGGCAGTACTACGATTTCTTTCAACCACTGATTACCGAGATGCTTGGAGACGGCTTTGCCGATAAGGCTGTCCAGTACTATGACTACACCGGTCGGTTCTTTCCGTCTCGGTTCGACGAAGAGACAGGCTACGCGGTCAGCTTCTGGAAGAATGGCGTATGGGTATCTCTCCATGTTCGAACGTGGGACAGCATTGAGCGAAACAATCTGATATTCGACGAACTGCAAAAGGCCAAGCCTGAGATCGAAGAGTCCCTCGACGCCGAATGGGTATGGCACAGATTCGGACCTAACTCCTTCTTCACCATAAACATAAGAAGAGATGGCTCAATAGAAGATCGTCCTGAGAAGCTTGAAGAGATCAGGGCATGGGTGCTGGACCAACTCCCAAAGTTGAAGGATGTCCTCGATCCGCACTTGGAGCGGGTCTTGAAGGAGCCGCAATCCGAAGGATGATCAAGGTAGGAGTCGAATATCATGACAGTGCATATCGGGTCTGAACGGCAGCTTTTTCTTGATGATCTGCTCATTGAGAGCCTCGACGGTGTTGAGGTCGTGATGCAGCGGCCCGTCAAGCCGGGTGCTCCGGTGTTGGTAGGGACGGAGCCGTGGGAAGTCGGGGTGGCGAGCATTATCGGCAACTCACTGCACTACGACGAGGAAGACGGTCTGTTCAAGGCGTGGTACGACACCCCGGGAGGGGTCGCGTATGCCACGTCGGGGGACGGTGTGCACTGGGAGAAGCCGAGCCTGGGGATTCGAGAGTATGACGGGTCGACGGACAACAATCTGATAAGTCCCGGACGGAACTTCAGCGTCATCAAGGACGTGCGGGACAGTGATCCGTCGAAGCGGTACAAGGCGATGTACTGGCACTCGTCCAGAAACTCCGACGCACCGTGGGGTGGGAAGGGGCATTTCGTGGCGTACTCGCCGGACGGAGTGCATTGGACGCCCGACGAGCGGAACCCGGTCATCGACTTTCGGAACGGGCTGACGGACGGGCAGTTCGTGCTGGGCTGGGACGCCCACCACGGCAAGTACGTGGCATACATGCGGCCGAACGTCTACTTCTTCGATCCCGACAGGAGGACATCGGCGTGGGTCGCGAGCGACGATTTCGTGAACTGGGGGCCGCCAGTGCTGGCCGTCGCGCCGGAGGAGACGGACGCGGTCGAGCTCGAGTACTACCGCATGACGGTGGCGAAGTATGAAGGCATGTACGTGGGCTTCATCTGGGTCTACCACAACGACGTGGTGGAGTTCGCGGACCAGACGCGGGACTCGCTTCTGGCCGCGAGCCGGAACGGGATCACGTGGAGCAAGCCTTTCGGCAGCGAGACGTACCTCGAAACGGGAGAGGCCGGTGACTGGGACTCGAAATGGGTGGGCGCGTGCAACCTGATTCCTGTCGGGGATGAGCTCTGGCTGTTCTACTCAGGAGCGAACATCCCGCACAACGTCAAGGCTGCGGACGGAGGAAGAGGGTCGGTCAAGGACTGGCCCGGCAGGGTGATCGACGGCGAGCGCCGGGCGTACGCGGTGGGCATTGCAAAGCTGCGGCGGGACGGTTTCGCGGCGGCAAGGCCGAAGTCAGGCGAGGGGACGTTGACGACCGAGCCGCTGACGTTCCTGGGTACGGAGCTTCACCTGAACGTCGACAGCTCGCGGGGAAGGGTTGAGGTGGAGGTGCTGGATCACAGCGGACGGCCATTGGATGGCTACTCGCGAGCGGAGTGCGTGCCGATCTCGACCGACTCGACGGACTGCACGGTGAAATGGGGAGGCGACAAGGATCTTGTACATGCCACCGACACGCCTGCCGACATCGGCGTCGAGACGAGGGTTTACAAGTCGAGGCTGAGGAAGCCGGTGAGGCTGAAGTTCTATCTGAAGGAGGCGAGTTTGTACTCGTTTTGGGTGGAGTGACAGCTGGGCGGGGCAGATTTGGCGATGTCAGCCAGTGTCTTGACGCTGAAATCCGTCGCCTAGGTTAGGTGGACTCGCCCTTAGGTCATCACCCTCACCCTAGCCCTCTCCCATCAAGGGAGAGGGGATAGTTTGTTCGGCAAACTCAGTTGGTGGAACGCAGGAATCGGACACCGGGGTCTGCCGCTACACGTATTTGCTTTGGTTGCCGTCGACGACGATGCAGGCGCCGGTGATGAGGTCGGCGCGTTCGGATGCTAGGAATGCGGTGAGGTCGCCGACGGGTTCGGGCCAGCCGAACTTGCCGAGGGGCAGGTTGCGGTCGATGAAGTCGGCCACCACGTCGGGCGGGCTTTCGTTCTGGAATCGCTCCCAGGAGCCGCCCTCGTGGAGGATGGAGCCGGGGGCGATGCTGTTGACGAGGACGCCGTCGGTGACGAGGGTGCGGGCGACATGTTTGGTGGCAGCGATGAGGGCGGCCTTGGCGGTCATGTAGCCGAGGTTTCCGCCGAACTCCCTGCCGTAGATGGAGGCAATGTTGATGATGCGTCCCCACTTCTGCTCGCGCATGTGGGGAATGACGAGGCGCATGAGGGCATAGCCGCCGAAGACGTTGAGGTCGAGGACGTCTTTGAACTCGTCCACGGTGAGCTCGGGAGCGTCGGCGCGGGCATTGCTGCCGCCGACGTTGTTGACGAGGATGTCTATGGTACCTAATTGGTCGACGACCTGCTCGTGCAGAGGGGCGGCCTGATCGGTGTCGGACACATCGGCGACGATGCCGACGGCGTCGACTCCGAGGGCTCGGAGCTCGGCAGTGGTGGCGTCAAGGGTGTCTTGGGAACGACCGCAGATGGCGACGTTCACGCCTTCGCGCGCGAGTGACAGGGCGCAGTGCTTGCCGAGTCCTCTGCTTCCGCCTGTGACGAGTGCGGTCCTGCCTGCGATGCCGAGATCCATGGATGGTGCTCCTGTAAGAGGGTGTGGGAGTCGGGGGTACAGTATAGCAGGGTGGGGTTGGGGGATTCACCGCAGAGGGCAGGATCACCCTCACCCCCGTATCAAGTACGGGGCAGGCACTAGCCCTCTCCCAGAACGGGAGAGGGGATAAGACATCTCCCACGCTGGGAGAGGGGGATTCACCGCAGAGGGCACAGAGGGCGCAGAGAGGAGGAGTGAGGAGTCTCAAATGCTCGTCTTCCGGGCCAAGCTCCGTTGCCGGAAACTTGCCATGTCGATGGCACAACATTTTAGATTCCTCGCTGCGCTCGGAATATTTCATGAGGGTTGCCACCCTCACCACCTGGAATAAAAATGGCGTTGGTGACGGGAACGGGCGATTCGCGAATCGCCCCTACGAGTGGTTTTGCCGGGGGGTATTTTCGTAGCAATCGTTCATGTCGGTTGTCACCGACACCAC
>JAPPDQ010000329.1:6122-15207 GCA_028875495.1 Chloroflexota bacterium | reverse complement strand
GGGCGCGACGACGAACCTGACCGATCTGGCCGCCATGCTCGAAGCGGGAGAGATCGCCGGGGCTGCGCTGGATGTATACGAGGTCGAGCCGCTGCCGTCCGAGCATCCTCTGTGGGGACTGCCGAACGCCATTCTAACACCCCATGTCGCTGCCGACGGCCCTTACATCGACGACCGGCGCACGGAGGTATTCGTCGACAACTGCGTCCGCTTCAGCGAAGGGCGACCACTGCGGAACGTGGTCGATAAGGCGCAGTGGTTCTAGTGTCCTGTGTCAGAGAAATCAGCGCGTGAAAATCCCCTCTCCCGTCGTGGGAGAGGGCTAGGGTGAGGGGGTAACTCCTCGGAACACATCTATCCGCTTTATACAACGAACTTCAGAAACAGGACACTAGTATCGAGTTAAGTGTCCGGCTACACCGCCGGCAGCGGTGTGGTGTCGCCCACGTCGTGCAGCCATATTCTGATGCGGGCGGTCATGTCGCGGATGCGGTCGTGGTGAGCGGGGTCGTCGTAGAGATTTCGCATCTCGTGTGGGTCGGAGTTGAGATCATATAGCTCGGACTGATCGGCGTGACTGAGGTTGAGCTTCCATCGGTCGCCCGTGACCACCGAACGCCAGGGGGCGGAGACCATGCGGTTAATGGCCGGATTGCCGAGATTCCGGTCGCCGTAGCCGTTCCACTGGATGAACACGTCGTTGTCGTTGAGTGTCTCGCTGCCCTCAAGCATGGGTACGAGGCTGGAACCCTCGACGTGACCGGGTGTCGGGTCACCCACGAGGTCGAGCAGGGTGGGTACGAGGTCGACGAGGCTCATGCTGCCGTCGATCTTCCGCGCATCACCGCTGAGCCACGGCACGTGAATGAACAGGGGTACGCGGGTCGCCTCTTCGTACATGGAGCGCTTTTCGAGCATCCCATGATCTCCCGCCATCTCGCCGTGCTCGCTCGTGAAGACGATGATGGTGTTGTCTGCCTGCTCGGACTCTTCGAGGGCGCTGAGGATTCGTCCGACGTTGCGGTCGACAAGCGTCACGTTGGCGAAATACTGGGCGCGGAGCTTGCGCCATCCCTCTTCCGTCGTGGTGTCATGGATGTCTCCGCCCTTGACCGCAAGAGGATTGAGTCCGCCCGACAGGTAGTGTTTCGCGCGGAGACGGTTCACGAGCGAACCGCTATCGGGGTGCTGCATGAACGCGGGTCCGACGGGCAACGACGCGGGGTCGTAGAGGCCGTTCAGAGGCCCTGTGTAGGGCGGATGCGGCTCGAAGAACGAGGTGAACAGCATGAAGGGTCGATCTCCATGAGGAGACTCGGCGTGCTCGCGGATGAAACGCGATGCCTCTTCACCTAGGTAGCCCGCCTGAGTCAGTTCCGCCGATAGATCCGCAGTGGGGAACCATGTCTCGTACGATTCGTCTGAAGGCGGTTCGACGCCGTGTGTACGGAGCCATGCGTTGTAGTCGGACTCGAGGAAGCGGTGCTCCTTCTTGGTCGACGTGCCGGCATCGAGGTGCCAGTCTTCGATGCTGCGCCACTCCTCGAAGCCGTGCTGGGGAATCAAATCGTTGCCGAGGTGCCACTTCCCGTAGTGCGCGCAGAGGTAGTCGTCCGAGACCATCTCGGCGATGGTGGGCGTGTCGTCCCGCAGGTGGATGCCGTTGCCGATGAGGCCGGTCGACTGCGGGTACATGCCGGTCATGATCGAAGCGCGGGAGGGAGTACAGACCGGCTGGGTCACGTAGGCATTGTCGAAGACTATACTTCGACGAGCAAGGCCGTCGATGTTCGGCGCTTCGATCCAGTCGTTGCCGTAGGCCGCGAGGGAGTCGCGTCGCTGCTGATCGGTGAGGATGAAGAGGATGTTGGGTTTTTCAGACGGCATGGCTACGGCAGCCACTTCTCGAAGAATCGCTGCCAGTTCTTGTACATGATGTTCTCGATGTCCTCTTGGGTGTAGCCGCGCTGGTCGAGGATGTCGGCGATCTTCTGGTAGTCGGCGACGGTGTCCACGTCGTGGGGCGCGCCGTCGGAGCCTCCCTGTCCGTCCGTGTCGCCGCCGATGGCCGCGTGGAGCGAGTTGCCCGCAAGCTGGCACACGTAGTCCATGTGATCGACGTAGTCCTCCAGCGTGATCAGGGGACTGGGGAATATCTCGTGCCGCTTGAATCCTATGGTCTTCCAGTCGATGGAGTAGAACTTGTTGAGCATCCACGTGTCCATCGAAGAGCCGATCACGCCGCCTCGCCGGATGACTTCGAGCAGGATGTCGTCGGGCTGTTGGCGCTCGCCGGGTACGATGCCGCGGCAGTTCTGGTGGCTCGCCACCACGGGTCCGTCGAAGAGTTCGAACTCCTCTCTAACGGACTGGTCTGAGGTGTGCGTCACGTCGAGGATCATGTCGAGGTCGTTCATGGCCTGCAGAAGGGGCTTCGCCAAGGGGGTGAGGCCGCCCGTCGTGCCCGTTCCGGTGCCGTGCGAGTAGTAGCTCACGCCGTAGTGGGAGAGGCTGATGACACGCAGGCCGTCGTCGTACCAGTCGTGCACCTGCTCAGGCCACGTGATGGCGTCCGCGCCCTCCATGCCGAGGATCATGCCCACGGGGAGGTCGTCGTAGTCGGTGGCCTGTTCCCACTTGTCCATGTGGGTGGCGAATCTCTCCGACGTATCGAGGATGGTGGTCTCATTCTGCGCTTCCAGCAGCTTGTAGTAGGCAAGCTGACCCCGCCCGGCGGCGTGGGCGTTCTCCTTGCTGCGGTACTCGCCGTGCGGATGGCCCGGCTTCTTGACGCACACGGCCACCTTGACCAACGCCGCGGCGATGCCCCCCTTCCGCATCTCCGGCAGTGTGGCCATGATGCCGTCGTCCTGCCAGTTGAACCAGCTATCAAAGGCACCCGGATCGCGCGCCTGTTCGATGGGCAGCGTGAGATCGCGCTGCGAGTCGATAGCGCCGTTCGCCATCGGATAGTCCCCGTCGATGATGAGCGTGTTGGTCGTCATGGGAATTGCCTCTGACGTAGTTTGTGCTGTGGGAATTGGGCTTAGATGGCAGAAAGTTGACCGCAAGGGTACAACGTAGGGACGGACGTGTAAATCGCAAGGTGAACGGACATGACAAGTCCCCGGCCCTCAAGCGGACCGGGGATGAGTGATAACCGGATCGCGATGACGTTACGACATCGCGGCGTCGGGGTCAGACACGAGCGGTGGTATCCGAGTGGCTCTACCCGCTACGAGGGCGGTTGCGACTATGCCGATCGCCAGCACGAGGGCCAGGACGGCTATGGCCTGCGGATTCCCTGGAGGTGCGGGGACCCCGAACGCCGCGTTGTAGCTGGCGGCGAGGATGATGCCCGACGCGACCGCCAAGCCGAACGCCAGTACCAGCGGGACCGCGAACAGCAGCGCGAGGTCGACAGCCAGCAGCATCCGCGTCGCGCCGAATGAGCGGAGCGCCCTGAACTCCGCCTGTCGCTGGCGGAAGAGCAGCATGACGGCGTACAGTAGCGCGACCGCGGCCATCCCGGCGGCAGTCACGGCCATCACGAACAGGTAGGGGAAGAAGACGAGTTGGTCGTCCGTGACCCCTGAGGTAAGGGCGGCCCGGGTGGTCGGATACGACTCCTCCGGCCGGTCGCGTAAGCCCTCGATAACCCGGCGCAGGGAGCCGGGTTCGCCGTCGATGGTGATAAGCAGGATCGTGTAGTTTGTGACGGGCTGCTCGTCGACAATGAGCACCACTTCATCCAAGTCCCTATCAAACCATGGTGCCTTGACCTGTCCCCCAACCGGGTAGGTGCCAGGAATGGACTGGTCCTTTTCATCTTCATCACTGCCTGGGAAGAATTCATTGCCGTAACTCAGTGTTACGCTCTCCACATCCGTCCGGCGCGCCAAGTTGGCCGCCAAGTAGACGTTCCCGACCATACACGGGGCATCGAGTTCCACCGAACCGCGCACGTCGTCGCAAGTCATTGTGAACGCCACAGTCTCGTATCCTTCGACCTCAAGGAAGGGTCGTTCTATCCAGACCACCCGTGTCACACCGTCGATATCTTCCATGGCGCGCACGATCGATTCGGGCGACATGAGAGTTGGAAGGCGGGCCAGCACGTCGAAGTCTGCCGTCACCGAGGCGCGGTTGTCGATGTTCGCGTACACGGAAAACACGATGAGCAGGACGGCCACCGCCGTGGCCGACACGCCCAGCACGGCTTCAGCTCCTCCGCGATACATCCGCGATCCCGCCACCTGCGCACGTGTCCAGTCGGCGAGCAGCCTCCCTGCAGAGGCCACCGCGACGCGGGACAGCCCCTCGAGACCTACGACGCTCAGGAGCATTCCAGCGGTAAGCAGCCACGGCGCGAGGGTTAAGTCCGCCTCGGGGGCGACGAACATGGCGGCGGGGCCGGCCACTATGCCAACCGCGGAGAGGTACGCGAGGTACGAGGGGGGCTTGCGCTCCCTTCGCAACGTTCCGACGGGATCGCGTCCGGCGCGGAAGACCATGCGGACGGCGCTCACGAGGCCGACTAGGACAACGACCAGAGGCAAAGCAAGGGCCAGCCCGACAGGGAGGACGAGATCGCTCGCCCAGTACGAATTCCCCGCAAGCGTAAACGTCCTCAGAGACGACATGAAAGCCGCGTAGACGACGGAGCCGAGCAGCGCGCCCGCCAGCATGGGAACGGCCATGTCTGCCGCAATGACCACGGCCAGTTGCCTTGGAGGCGCGCCCATGATTCTCAACAGGCCGTACCGCCGCGACCTAGCGTTGAGGTGTATCGCAGCCCCGGCTCTCGCCAGCGCAATTGAGGGGAGCACAAGGATCAGCAGCCCTATGATTACGAAGCTGGTATCGGGCGCGTAACTTTGTTTAACGCGAACTGGCTCGAAGTGCGAATTCTTCGCGACTTCCTGAGGAATCGTATCAGTGAACTCGACAATCACTAACTCTCGCGGGTGTGCGATCGCCACCTTGGAAAGCTCTCGGGCGGGACGCTCACCCAGCCAGCCGCCTATCTCGCCCGTCCAGTCGTCCTCAAGCTGGGCGAGGACGGCAGGGGAGGCGAGAACTGTGCCGCTCGCTTCGACCTGGGGGATGCCGGGGAGGTCGAGGCGCTGTCCCTCCTCGCCCCAGAAGACCGTGACATTCAGAGGCCCGTACCCGGTGGCGACCGTCGTCGATGAGCGCAAGGGCGGCTCGCCTGCAACGCGGGTCTCAGGCGCAAAGCCGCTGCCTCCGTCCCGCATCGTGGCGGTCTCGTGTTGAGCCAGCAGGCCGGAGCGGAACCCCATCGCCAGTGAGAGGCCGACGCATGTGATGAGACCGACAGCAATGAGGGGAATCCAGACCGAGAGCGAACGCCACGATCTGGGCGAGATGAACCGGAAGAATAGCATCATGACGCACGCTCCTCTACAAGTTTTCCCTCGTCCAGCCGCAGCACGCGGTCGCACATGGCCCATACGGAGGGATCATGGGTGACGATCAGAACGCCGACGCCGAACTCGGCGGCGACCCTTCGCAGCTCGCCTACCACAAGCTCGGAGTTCTGCTCATCCAGCGCACCGGTCGGTTCGTCGCAGAAGACGATGGTGGGCTCCATCACCAGTGCCCGCGCTATCGACGCGCGCTGGAGCTCGCCGCCCGACAGCGTCGCCGGATAATCGTCCGCCAGCGGTTCGAGACCGAACTTGCCGAGCAGTTCACGTGCTCGCTTCCGCGCGTCTCGCGGCTTGGTCCCCGATACGACGAGCGGAACGGCGACATTCGCCGCGATGGTCATGTCGTCGAGGAAGGCGGGGAACTGGAAGACGAAGCCGCACGTCGCCCGGCGGGTGAGGGTGATGTCCGGTTCGCCGAGGTCCCAAATGTTGGCATCGCCATTCCACGAGACCGTTCCGCCATCCGGCTCCCGGAGGCCCGCGAGGGCGTACAGCAGCGTCGACTTGCCGGAGCCGCTCACCCCCACGACGGCGAGCACTTCCCCGTGCCGAAGCTCAAGGTCGGCGCCGTCAAGGACTGTCCGCGCGCCAAAGCTCTGCATCAGTCCCCGCGCGGTGAGGACGGGTTCTAATGTCGTTGCGGTAGTCATCTCATCACATCCTTTTCTTCATATATAGAACCCGCTCAACTGCTGCGAGGGCGAAAATGCTTTTGGTCCCAAGGCGGGTAGTATCTGTCTTCAAGTCCGAGTTCCCAAACGCACTCTTCAAAGGCTCGGGATTTCCTCGCCTGCATTGGCGTTCGCTGCCCGACTGCGACGAGCACCCTCTCCACCAGCCTAGATGGCAAAGCTGGCTCAGGAGTGGGAGATTCTGATGTTCCACCCGGCTTGGTCAGGAGTTCAGGCCCATAGTCGGCGGGCAACTCGTCCTCATACTCATACCCCGTTCTGGCCGTTACGCACTCGCGCACCCGAATCGTCTGCTCGCGTGTGGGGAAGTTCTCTGTCAGATACTCCAGATTCGCCTGTATTTCCGCTTTGCATTCGGCGTTGCAGGAGGGGGTTCAGACTGGCGTGCCTCCTTGACACCCGCAGAACACCCGACCACGATGACTAGGAAGACTACCGCTCCGAACAGTATGGCGATTCTTCGCTTCATGGTGTTCCTCCTTTCCCCGTGGTTCTTGGTTTTGCCTCCACATGGTAGGTGATACGTATGACTACAGCGTGACCGTCAAGCGCAGTTGCATGACCGTTCCGTGACCTTTAGGGAGATTCGGCTCCCTAAAGGAAGCAGCCATAGCCCGTGCTATAATCCCGCCATCCCCATCCTCGCGACCCGGGACCACGCATATGTCCAAGCAGAGCGAGTCGTCGAAGGAAGTCGAAAGCCTCCGGCGGGAGATCGAGGAGCTTCGCGCTCGCCTTGCCATGCGCAGCGAGTTCCTCGGCATGGTGAGCCACGAGTTGCGGACGCCGTTGACGACGATCAAGGGGTCGACGGCCACCGTGCTCAGCAATCCCTCCGTCTTCGATCCTGCTGAGACGCGGCAGTTCTTCCGAATCATCGACCAGCAGGCCGATCTCCTCCGCGACCTCATCAGCGATCTTCTCGACCTCACGCAGATCGAGGCGGGAGCTTTGTCGGTCGATCCGGAATCGACGGATGTCGCGTATCTGGTTGCGGAGGCAAAGGACATTTTCTTGCGCGGCGGAGCGCGGAACGAGATCGAAGTCGACCTCGCGCCTGGCCTGCCACGCGTCGAGGCCGACAGACCGCGCATCGCCCAGGTGCTGAACAACCTCTGGTCCAACGCTTCCAAGTATTCACCCGAATCCTCGACAATCAGAGTGACCGCGTTGGAGAAGGACGCTCACGTGGAGTTTTCCGTCATCGACGAGGGCAGGGGATTGTCTGCCGACCGGATGGAGCGCCTTTTCCGACCGTACTCACGAGGCGAAGGAGAAGACGAGGAGCGAAGGATCGCTGGGGCCGGCCTGGGGCTCGCGATCTGCAAGGGAATCGTGGAAGCGCACGGTGGCCGCATTTGGGCCGAGAGCGAAGGGGAGGGACGCGGGTCTCGATTCTCATTTACGATTCCGATGAGCGAGCAGGCCGTATCAGACGCGGCCTGCTCAGACTACGGAGTCCAAGGAGCGAGACCGGAAGAATCGGCGACGATTCTTGCGGTCGACGACGACCCGCAGTTGCTGCGGTATGTGCGGAATACGCTTACGGAGGCGGGCTACAACTGTATGGGCACCGGCGACCCAGACGAGCTGCCCCACTTCTTGGAGATGGAGCAGCCCGACCTCGTGTTGCTGGACTTGATCCTGCCCGGCATCAGCGGGTTCGACGTGATGAAGCGAATCCGTCAGGTGTCCACAGTGCCTGTCATCTTCCTGTCGGGGCACAGCGGGGAGGAGCAAGTGGTGCAGGCGCTGAGGATGGGAGCCGACGACTACATCGCCAAACCCTTCTCGCCGAACGAGCTGGTGGCGAGAATCGAGGCGTCGCTCCGTAAGCGGGCCGTTTTCGACTACACCGAGGTGCGCGAACCCTATCGGCTGGGGAACCTCACCATCGACTACATGGAACACGGCGTGACGCTATCAGACCGTCCCGTGCACCTGACCGCGACCGAGTACAAGCTGCTGTTCGAACTATCCGTCAACTCCGGGCGCGTGCTGACGCACGACCAGATACTACAGCGTGTCTGGGGGCCGGAGTACTCCGGCGACGCTCAACTCGTGCGGACCATGGTGAAAAAGGTCCGGCGCAAGCTGGGTGAGGACGGGAGCGACCCGAAGTACATCATCACGCAGCCCCGCGTCGGTTACATGATGGCAAAGCCGTAGGCCGTCGGCGACGTCCCTCTATCCCTCGACCGTGACCCCATACACCGTTTCTGCCCGCTCCGGCGAGACGAACTCTTCCAGCACGTCGTGGGCAACGGCCTCGGAGTCGCGTGTTTTGGGATCACCCCATCCCCCTCCGCCTGGCGTCTGGGTCTTGATGACGTGGTCGTGCGGCACGGTCGTCGTGACCTTGGAAGGGAGCCGCTTTTCCGTTCCGTCCGGTGCCGCTATCACACAGGCCGAGCGTTCGGCGCCCTCGCCTCCGAACAGGCCCCACGGGCTGACTTTCTCGCGGTCGGAGCTGAGCGTGAGGGTGACGCTCTCGCCGAGCACGCGCAAGTGACGCTGGATGCCGAGACCGCCCCTGTTTTGACCCGCTCCCTCGCTGTTTGGCACGAGTCCGTACTTCTCCACCAGCAGGGGGTAGGCAAGCTCGATTGCCTCGACCGGGGCGTTGCGCGTGTTCGTCATGTGGTTCTGGACGGCGTCCATTCCATCGGCGTTGTGCATGGCCCCCTGGCCGCCGGCGTAGGTCTCGATGTAGTTGTAGTAGATGCCGTTACGCGGGTCGATCCCGCCGATGTTGAGCAGGTTCATGGTGCCGGAGCACGCCGCCAGCACCTTGTCGGGAATGACGGGCGCCAGCGCGCCTAGCAGGATGTCGGTTATCCGCTGCGTCGTGATGATGTTGGCGTTGCACACTGCCGTCGGGTACTGCGCCGACAGGAGACTGCCTTCCCTCACCTTCACCTCGACGGGACGATAGGCCCC
>JAPPDQ010000329.1:0-6112 GCA_028875495.1 Chloroflexota bacterium | reverse complement strand
GGGTCGAGACAGGCCTTGAGCACGTAGTAGACGCAGGCGGCGACCGATGGCCATCTGCAGTTGAGTGGCCCCAGGCAGGAGTCGTCGCTCTCCGTGAAGTCGGCGATGAACGAATCTCCTTTCGACTCGATCTTCACCCTGACTGTTATCGGCGATTCGACAATGCCGTCGCCCTCCATCGAGTCCTCGAACTCGTACGTGCCCTCCGGTATCTGCTTCAGCGCGGCCCTCATGCGGCGCTCGGAGTAGTTCAGCATCTCGTCGAGGTATCGGCGCACCATCTCAGGGCCGTACCGCGAGGCAAGGTCGGTCAACCGGCGCTCCGCCACATTGTTGGCGGCGAACTGGGCGAGGAGGTCGCCACGTACCTCCGTTCGAGGGCGAACGTTCTGAGCGATCAACGCCCACAGGTCGCGGTCGAGCTGTCCTTTGCGAAACAGACGGACGGTGGGGATCTGGAGCCCCTCCTGGAATATCTCGGTAACGCCGAATGGCATCGAGCCGGGAGCGAAGCCGCCCATGTCTACGTGGTGGGCCTGATTAGCGGTTATGGCGATAAGCTCGCCCTCGTAGAAGACGGGAGATATGAGCGCAAGGTCGTTGAGGTGACCGGGCCCTGCCGGGTAGGGGGTGTTCAGGGCGAGGGCGTCACCCGGCTCAAGCTCCTCGAACGGGTACTGCTCCATGGCGGTCAGGACGGCGGAGTGCATGGTGCCGAGGTGCAATGGCGTGCCGATCTCGCTCTGGGCAACGACGACCACCTCGCCGGAGCCGGTGTAGATCGCGCCGGACGTGTCCCGCCTGTCTTTGATGTTCGTGGAGTAGCTGGCGCGAATCAGTGCGGCGATCATCTCGTCCGCGATGGAGTAGAACCCGTTGCGCATGACTTCGAGGGTTATCGGATCGACGTTGTTTGTTGTCATGGTCGTTCCTGAAGGAGAAGGGGTATTGCTTGCGGACTCTACCTATGCTTCCCGGTAACGAGGAGATTCAGATAGTTGTCGACGGTGGCCGTCTGGTTTCCCCATACGACGGTCGTCGAGTCCAACTGTTCCACGATTGCGGGTCCCGTGATGACGTCGCCGGGACGGAGACCGGAGCGGTCGTAGATGTTCGTCTCCTTCGGTTCGTTACGGAAGTACACGTCTCGCTGGCCGATGATTGCGCGTGACGGGTCACCGCCCGCGTCCTGCGAATCGTGCGCGAGGTCGGGGCGCGGCATGGACGCGAGCGCAGTAACCCGGAGATTCACGACCTCGACGGCGTTGTCCCGCGAGGCATACCCGTAGTTGCGAATATGTGCCTCGTGGAACCGCTCCATAATCGCCTCGACATCCTTCTGTTCCAGCTTGCCGGACGTCGCCGGTACTTCAAGCTCATATCCCTGGCCCACGTACCGAGCGTCTGCGGTACGAATGAGCGACACGTCCCCGGCGGCGATGCCTTCGCGGCCCATCTGCTCCATCGCCTGGGTTTCCAGCTGCTCGTACCAGTTCGTGATCTCCGTGGGCGACAGTTCGCTGCCCGGTTTGAGCACCGTCTGTGCAAAGTCGTGCCGGAGGTCTGCCATCAGCAGGCCCAGGGCCGACGTGACACCGGGAGCCACGGGGACAAGGACGGACGGGATGTCCATCTCATCTGCCAGTTCCGAGGCGTGAAGTGGTCCGGCTCCGCCGAACGCCACAAGGCAGAACTCGCGGGGATCGTAACCCTTGGAGACCGAGACGACTCGGATTCCCTTCACCATGCTGGCATTGACGACCTGCACGATCCCCTCGGCTGCCTCCTCCACTGTGAGACCCAGGGGTTCCGCTATGCGCTCGGAGATGACCTGACGCGCCAACTCTATGTCTAGTGTCATCGTCCCTCCGAGCAGGCTCGTCGCACCCAGCCTGCCGAGGACGATGTTCGCGTCGGTGACCGTCGCCTCCGCCCCTCCGTTGCCGTAGCATGCGGGTCCCGGATCGGCCCCCGCGCTCTGCGGACCGACTCGGAGCGCTCCGCCCGGGTCTATCCACGCGATGCTCCCGCCGCCCGCGCCGAGCGTGTGGATATCCACCATCGGCACCTTCACCGGCAGGCGTTCAAGCTCGCTCTCCTGCGTCCGCCGGACTTCTCCCTTGTATGAGAGCGACACATCGAAGCTCGTCCCGCCCATGTCGATGGAGATGCTGTTGGGCTTGCCTGCCTGCTGAGCTATGGCGACTGCCCCGATGACGCCCGCCGCAGGGCCCGACAGGATGGTATGCACCGGCCGCTCGATGGCGGTCTCCGCGCCCATCGTGCCACCGTTGGACTGCATGATGTACAGATCGGACTTGAGCCCCACGTCGGCGATGCTCTCTTCGAGCCGCCGCAGGTATCTCTCCATGACGGGCGCGACGTAGGCGTTGATGGTCGTCGTGCTCATCCGCTCGTACTCTTTAAACTCCGGCAGAATCTCGTGGGAGAGCGAGATGGGGATGTCCGGCAGTTCTCGGCGAATGGCATCGCCGATGGCCTGCTCGTGCTCCGGGTTGGCGTAGGAATGGAGGAGGCACACCGCCACGGCGTCGACGTTGGCGTCCTTGACGCGGCCGATGATGTCATCAAGCGTCCCTGCCTCCATGGGGTTCATCACTTCCCCTGTGTGAAGCACCCTCTCCTGTGCCTCGAAACGCAGGTGGCGCGGGACCAATGGGTCGGAGCGACGGATGCGCCAGTCGTAGAGGTCGGGCCTGTCCTGACGGCCTATTTGCAGGACGTCCCGGAAGCCTGCCGTGACGATGAGCGCGGTCTTCGCGCCTTTGCGTTCTAGGAGCGTGTTGGTCGCTACCGTCGTCCCGTGAATGAAAAAGTCGATCCGGTCGGGGGAAACGCCATGCCGGTCCATCAGTTCGCGGATTCCGGCGGCTACTCCGAGGGCTTGGTTGACCGGTGTGGAAGGAGTCTTTGCGAATTCGAGGCGGTCGGTATCAGTGTCGTAGAGGGCGAGGTCGGTGAATGTTCCCCCGACATCGACGCCCAGTCGGTAGCTCATGGGTGTATTTTCCTAGCTCAGGACGAGTATGGCAGGTAGGGTGAGAAAAGTCGCGGGGAGTGTAGCATCGGGCGTGTAGACCGTCAACGGAACTACTAATAATGCGAGGGCGGCTAACGTTCGGGATATACTGTCCAACATGGCCCGCAATGAACCCATCCAGGAACCCGCCGCCGGCGCACTCGTGGCGTTCCGGTACGCAAGCTATCGCCTGTTCTGGATAGGCAACGCCTTCTCGAACATCGGCATCTGGGCGCTCATGGCCGGTCGGCTCTGGCTCATGCACGAGTTGACCGACTCACCTCTGATGCTGGGACTCGTGACCTTCGCCGGTCTGGGTCCGATCCTGCTCCTGTCGATGTGGGGAGGCGTCGTGGCCGACCGCGTCAACCGTATGCGGCTGGTCGTGACCACGCGCGCGCTCTTCGCGTTCACGGCTCTGCTCACGGGCGTGTTGGCCGCAACGGACATCATCGAGCCATGGCAGCTCATAGCGATCTCCCTTGCGAACGGCGTCCTGCTGTCGTTCGACATTCCCTGCCGCCAGGCGATCATCCCGAACCTCGTCCCCCGCCAACACCTCATGAATGCCGTCGTTCTTCAGTCCCTCCTGATGTCCGGCTCCACAGTGATCGGGCCGTTCCTATTCGCGCCGCTGGTCAACGCGCTCGGAATCGAGGGCGTGTTCTTCTTCGTCGGCGCGATGTACATCGGCACGGTCGTCATGTTCGCGTTGGTCGATCCGCAGCCCCACATCGGCGATCGCAAGCGGACGATGCCGTGGACCGACCTCACGGAAGGCTTCGCATACATACGAGGCAGCACTACCATCATCAGTCTGGTCGCGCTCGGAATTCTCGCGGGCATCTTCGGTTCTTCATTCAGCACCCTCCTGCCCGTGTTCGCGGACGACGTTCTCAGCGGAGGCGTCGAGACCTACGGGAACCTGCTCCTTGCCGGTGGCGTCGGTGGCCTGGGCGGGACGCTCTTCCTCATCCTTTTCGGCAGGTTGAAGGACTCGGCATTGCTTCAGGTTGCAACGGGGCTGACCTATGGCATCGGCCTGTTGCTCTTCGCCCAGATCACCTACCTGCCGGCTTCCCTTTCGTTCATACTCGTCGTGGGCGCGGCGAGCACCGCCTTCGGCACCGTCAACAACACCCTCCTGCAGAGCATCGTAGACGACGAGTTCCGCGGTAGGGTCATGAGCATCCATCAGCTTGGTTGGGGCTCGTCGGCCATCGGCGGCCTGCTGATGGGCTCCCTCGCCGAGGCCGTCAACGCGCCCTTCGCGCTGAGTGTGTCAGGAGTTGCCGTAGCCCTCGGGGCAACGGCGCTGACTATGTCGGCGATGAGGGGGAGGAGAAGGGGTCGTTTTGAGGAAACAGCGGTCGAAAGGTAACGAAGAGAGGATATCCCCGTTCGTTTCGTCACCCCTCCCATAGTAGAATAACCCCACCATGCGCCCTCTCTCCAACCTGACTGTCCTCGACCTCACAGTGAACACCCCCGGCCCGTTCTGCTCGATGATCCTGAGCGACCTCGGTGCCAGGGTAATCAAGATCGAGCCGCCGGGCGGAGACCCGCTACGCCAGAGCAGCGCCTCGATGTTCGCCGGAATGAACCGTGGCAAGGAGAGTATTTCGCTCAATCTCAAGTCCGACGGCGACCGTGAAGTCCTGCTGCGGCTCGTTGAGCGCGCCGATATCGTCCTCGAGGGTTCGCGGCCTGGAGTGGCCCAGCGTCTCGGCGGGGACTACGCGACTCTATCCGCCAGGAACCCTGGCATCGTCTACTGCTCCATATCCGGTTTCGGACAGGAAGGCCCGTGGAAGAACGTTCCCGCCCACGATGTCAATTACCTTGCTATCGGCGGCTACATGGGCGCGCAGACGGCCATCGAGGGCCGTCCGTGGCCTCCAGCGATCCTGATTTCAGACGTTGCATCGGGGATGTATGCCGCTATCTCCGTCCTGGCCGGGGTAGTGAGCAGAGCGACTTCGGGTGAGGGTGTGTATATCGACCTTTCCATGACCGATGCGGTGCTCTCCCTCGTGGGAATCGAGGCTCAGACCACATGCAACGAAGGAGAAGAGGGGAATACGCCCAACGTCACCGTCATCCCGACCTACGGCCTCTTCGCCTGCGCGGACGGTCGGTGGCTGAGCCTCGGCATCGTTCACGAGGACCACTTCTGGCAGAGGCTCTGCGACGTGGCCGGTCTCGGTGATATTTCAGGGCTCGCGTTTGAGCGGCGTGTCGAACGGGCAGTGGAGATCAAGACACGGCTCGAAATGACCTTCGCCAAGCGACCGGCGTCGGAGTGGGAGCGAGAGCTCTTGGAGTTGGACGTTCCGGCAATCATCGTCCGCGATCTCGACGAGGCGCTGGAACTTCCGCACTTCGTATCACGCGGCTCGGTTGCCGAGATCGGTAATCTTCGGTACATCGCCCAGCCGATGAAGTTCTCCACGGGTTCCGTCGAACCGACGACTCCTCCACCTGCCCTCGACGAACATCGTAATGCGATTCTGGCCGAACTTGGGTATACTGCCTGACCGAACCCTCTAGGGGCATGTATTTCCCCTGAATGGCAAGATGACCTGAGAGATGCCGTGACTAACCAGCAGTACCAGATCGGCGACTACCACGAGACCTACCGCACCTTCGAACTGCCTCGCCCAAAGCGATACAACTGGACGTACGAAGTATTCGACAAGTGGGCCGGCGACCCCAACAAGCGGGCCATGCTCTGGGTAAGCGACGACGGCAAGCCTCGTGACGTCACCTATTTAGAATTCGCCCGGCGCTCCAAGCAGGTCGCGAACGCCCTGTCCGGCATAGGAACTCAGCCCGGCGAACGGGTGATGACCATGCTCCCGCGCCTCGTCGAGTGGTGGGAAATCGTGCTGGGATGCATCAGGGGACGGTTTGTGTCGGTGCCGGGGACGACACTGATGACGCCGCGCGATATCGCCTATCGAATAGAAGCGGCAGGGATATCCGTTGCGATTACCGACTCGGAGAACCTCCCGAAGCTGGAGGCGGTCCGCGACCGGTGTCCCGACCTTCGGGAGATCATCGTCGTGGGAG
>JAPPDQ010000100.1 GCA_028875495.1 Chloroflexota bacterium | reverse complement strand
GTGCCGTAGGAGTCCGTTTGCGGACCGGGCCAAGGCATTTCGACGCGCTTGACTCCGCCGACGGTGTCGATGTCCTGGGAGAGAGTCCACTCGCGCAGGTTGGCGTGGCCGTGGACCATCTCTCCGGCCGTGCCGCTGATGCGGAGCATGGGAGCGCCCTCACGGAAGTGGACGATCGTTCCGTCCTCGCAGACGAGCAGGCCCTGGCCCTTGAACTCGCTGCTGCCCGTTTCGAGGGGCGGCTTGTCTGCTGTGCCGACGACCCATGCGGGCGGGCTGTCGAGGAAGTAGGACCAGTTCTGGTGCTGCGCTCCGGGGCGGCCCGATGTTTCCATCGAGACGACATCGCCTATCGCGCCAGATTCGAGCAGTTCCCTGGCCTTGGCGAAGGACGGGTGGGTAGTGGAGATGGCGCCGCAGTTCAGGGGCACTCCCGCGTCTCTGCAGACGCCGACCATGAGGTCGGCTTCGGCGAGGGTGTGGCACATGGGCTTGTCGGTCACGACGGCCTTGGCCCCATTCTCGACGGCGAGGCGGACGAGCTCGGGGCGGCTCTTGGTGTTCGTGGCTATCGCCACGATGTCGAGCTTCTCCTTCTCAAGCATCTCTGCACCGTCCGTATAGAGGGCGACGTCTCCGTAGCGGTCGCCGAAGGCCTGGAGGCGAGGCGGATCGCGGTCGCATCCTGCTACGAGGTCGATCTCGGGCCGGTCGTAGAGGGCCTCGGAGTAGGAGGACGGCGTGCCTTTTGGCAAATGCCGCTCGTGGAGATAGAACTGCCGGTGCACGTTGAGCTCCGGGGTCGGCCTGTCGATGCTGTCCGCGGTGTCGATGCCCAGCCGATAGGGCAGTCGGCCTGCCATGTCATACAGCAGCCCCATCCATCCGAGTCCTATGACGCCCGCCCTGTACTTGGCCATTCTTGATTCCTTTCCGAATCGTTCGTCGCGGCATGATGATGAGTAGGGGTGATTCGTGAATCCCCCCTACTTAGCTTGAGAATTCGTAGGGCCCGAGGTCCTGGTCGACAAAGCCGCGATGGAAGTTCTTGCCCATGAGGTACTTGATGTCCAGCTCGACATCCCGAACGCCAGCGTCCATCGTCAGTACAGTGTCACGGTGATCGAGGGTGATTTCTAGTTCATTCTCGCCTTGCCGGGGCCAGTGGTCGCTATCGAGTTTGAAGATGAACCAGTAGCCGAAGATGCGATGTCTTGGCGACCGCAGCCGGTACATCTGGTTGATCGTCCGGCGCAGGCCGTCGGGGAGCGTCTTTCCATTCAACTTGAAGGTGATTTGGTCGATCTCGGAGACCGCGCTAAGCATCACTCGCAGGGCGACCTCGTGGACGCGCCCCATGTCTCCCCACTTGGGCAGATCGTCGGAAATGGTGAATGTGAAGGACTCCGGTTTACCGACTTCCAGCGTTCTTGGAAGCTGCGCGGAAGGTTCGGGCGTGCTGCGACGGGGGCTCTCAGTCGGCATGATGTATATCTTGTCACCGTAATCCATCACATCGGGGAAGGGGAGCTCACGGAGGATCTCGTAGAAGTCGGCATTGTACGGCCAGCGCTCGTGCCAGTGTCCCATGTAGATACCGTCTACGCCCTGCCGCCAGTAGTTCGTAGCGGCGGCGCGAATCATCTCGATGGTGCCTGAGGCGAGGCGGTCGGAGTCGACGAGACTGTTGATGTTGGCGTACACGCGGACTCCCGAACCCTTTGCGGCTTCCACAACGGGGCGAAAATCAGCCATGGAATTCAGGAGGTAGGGGCTGGTTGTCTCGGCCGCCACAAGGACATCGACGATACCCTGCTCGATCCATGCAGGTACGTCGAGACCTATTGAGAGGGCCTCATCGATGGAGTTAGGAACCTGGATGACCAATTCCCGTTCCTCGCCGCCGGCCTTGACGGCCGTGTGGACTCGCCGAATCCACTCCGTCATGATCTCGCGGCCCTCGTCGATTTCGTTCGGGTGGAAGTAGTACGGGTGGTGGACGAGACTCAGCTCGAGGCCGTTGACGGGGTAGGAAAGAATCTCATCGATGAGCGCGAAACGCTCGTCGCGTATCTCCTGATGCTTGAAGTCGGCGCACTCGTAGCCGGGCCATTCGGGGTCGAGATCGCCGGCGGCTCCGATGTCCCACTGCTTGTTCTCGAACCGGAACAGAGAACCCCTGGTGTTTAGGGTTTCCTCGCCGTAGCGTTCGCCGCTCGGCATCTGGACGAGGAGGACGGGGTATATGAGCTTACCCTTTTCGTGGGCGCGATCAATCGCAATTTGGAGAGGGTTGTGGCCCGCGTCGATGAGGGCCCTCGCGTTCTGATGCGTCCGACGCCAGATGGCGTGAATCCAGCGATCCAGATGGTGACCCCATAGCTCGCCTACCTTGGTGTCGTAGAGGACGGTCCGCCCGTCGCCTACGCCGAACATCAGGACGTCTATGGGAGTGCCCGCGATCTCGTCGACCGCGTGCTGGTACTCCTCCTTCTGCATTGGAGGTTCGTACATGTATATGAGGGGATGTCTCCCGTCGTGGTAGAACATGATGCGCGGCGTGGACATTTGAGACCTCCCAGCGAAAGTGATCGTGAATACGAAAATCGGGGCCCCGGATCCGGGGCCCCGATAATCATACCATCGTTTCCTACGGTCGGCTCAGTTTAGTTTGAGCACGCCTGCCTGCCGCCCAGGTGGAAGGCCCAGCTGTTGCAGTACTGGGACCTGTTGCCCGGGTGGTTGTAGTTGTCCTGACCGTCGTCGAAGAAGTACGCCCAAGCGGTGTGGCCGTTGTGGTCCTGCGCGTGGGTGAACGGCACGCCTCTCATGTTGTTCCTGTTGAGCATGAGGCCGATGTGCGCGTTCGAGAAGGCGGACACGTGGATGGCCAGCAGGTTCTCCGCGTGGTTGCGGTACATCCCTTTGCCAAGCTCGACGCGGCGCGGGTCGAACGTGGAGTTGGCGAACCCTGCGATGGTGTCGTCGTGCAGGTTCTTGAACCATCCCGAGTGGTCTGCAGGGAAGGCGTCCGGAGGAGCCAGCGGCAGGAAGCTGGGATCGGAACCGGGAGCCATGCCCTCCGCACCCTGGGTTCGGTAGTACTTGGCGATCAGCATCCCCGGGGCGAAGTAGACCTCGTGGAACGGGATGAAGTTCGTCCTGAAACGCATCCACGGGTTCACAGTGTGGCGTGAAAGGTTCGTGTTGATGCTGCAGCACTCTTCAACCGCTCGGAACGGCTCCCACCAGCGACCCTGGATGTCGATCTGAATGTCGATCCCGACCTCGGCCATCTGAGCCTTGAGCAGCTCACCAATTATGGGACGGCCGTGGGAAGGCGAGAAGATGAACTTGATGCTTACGCGGTCGCCATTTGAGAAGGTGCGGAAGCCGGCGTCGTCACGGCCAGAGAGGCCGAGATCGTCGAGCATCTGGTTCGCCTTGTCGAGGTCCCTATCCATGTAGAGCTGGGTAAGCTCGTCATCTCCGGGGTTGTAGGGCGTGTTCGGGTGAGGAACGCGGTTCTGGATCACGCCTAGCCCGAGCTGAGCCGTTTCGTTGATGGCGTTGCGGTCGAGCGCGTGAGACATAGCGATTCGGAACTCTTTGGTCCTGAGCAGCCGTCCGACCTCGGTGTTCACGTTGTACGTCTGGTTGACTTCAAAGCCAAGGTCGGCGCCGCCCAGGGCGGGCCAGCCGTAGATGCTGTAGTCTCCTCGCTCCATGTTCTCGACGTACAGCGGGAGCTCGTGGAGGACGTAGTTCGTGGTTCTGCCGTCAACCTCACCGTTCATCGCCCGGAATCGCACAGTAGCCTCATCACCCGGAAGGATGATCATGACGACCTGGTCGGTGTAGGGCAGCTGGTTGCCGGCGGGGTCTACGAACGGGAAGTAGTGGTTGCGCTCTGCGACCGCGAGCTCCCCGGGCTTGTACTCGACGAAGCAGTAGGGCGCCACACAGCCCGTCGAACCGATGTCCGCGAAGGGCTGAAGCTCGTAGCGAGCAAGCTGGGCGTTCTGGGAGGCGTGCATGACGTCTCTCCAGTCTTTCAGGCCCATGGAATCCGCGATGGCCTGGACCTTCGTCGGGTCGGTGTACTTGGGATGGATCTTCTTGAGGTTCGGGTGGCCGAACCAGCAGAAGCGGTTCCTCATGCAGAGGCTCTGCGTGAGGGTCTGCTCCATGAGGACCCAGTTAGGGGAGTCGAAGGCGATCTTGAAGTTAAGGTCGTCAACGACGCTGAACTGAGCCTGTTCCCCGGTGACAGGGTCGGTCATCTGCGCGGGAACGAACGGGTTGATTTCCTCGTTGAAGTTGTGGTCCTCGAAGGCGAACCGAACGTCTTCAACCGTCAGAGGAACACCGTCGTCCCACTTGAGGCCACGTCGCAGCGTATAGGTGTACTCACGACCGTCCTCGCTGGCCTCCCAGCTCTTGCCGGCCCCGGGACCGAAGTTGATCTCATCGGAGTCACGCTGTACGAACCCGAAGGCGATCCACTCGCCGGTGTAGGAGCGAATCTCGGTGATGCGGTACGCGCCGCCATACTCGCCGATGCCGTCAGGACCGAGCACGACGCTCACGTCCTCAGGAACAGGGAGTCGCTCGTCGAGCGGAGGCAGAGCGCCTTCCTTAACGAGCTGGGCGGACAGGGGGGACTCGAAGAAATTGGCCGGAGTCGGTCCGTCGTAAGCCGAGTGATAGAGCCAGGGGACTCCGTTCGTATGAGGTGCGGCCCGATAGGAGGAACTGCCTTTCGACGGGCAGTCAGTCACGCGATTGCCTCGAATGTAGCACGAGGCAGGCGTCTGAATATCCATGGCTATCTGCTCGACGCCCTTGATGGCCTCTTCCGCCTGCATCGCGGCAGTGTCCGCCGCCATGGCTGCACCCTCCGCCGCCATGGCCGCATTGTCTGCCGCCATAGCCGCCGTCTCAGCCTGCTTTGCCGCCGCCTCGATGGCCGCGTTGGTGGCTACCAGTGCGCCATCAACAATCGATTGCACGTCGGAGGCAGAGAGCTGGTCACCAACCGCGTTCTGTACGGCCGAGGCAACCAGGTCCTCGACGTCGCCGCGAGTGAGCGATCCAGCTAGGCCAGCACTCACCTGGGACTCAACGATGCGCTGTATCTCCGCGGCGCTCACGCCCTCTGGGACGGACTGCGCAACGGCCGAATTGATTAGGCCGGTGAGCTCACTCTCGTTGATCTCCGGCGCGGGGAGCGCGCGGATGGACTCATCCACGATGCTCTTCACGTCAGCCGCCGAAAGCTGGTTGCCGGAGGCGGAGCGGACAATTGACTCGACGTCCGCGCGGGTCAGTCCGGGCGACGCTTCGGGCATCGCGGCCATAGCCGCAGCGATCGAGTCGCCTACCATGCCTTGGATCTCCTGGACAGTCGCGCCCTGTGGCGCGCGCTGGAGAGCCTGGTCAATGATTGCCGCCACGTCCGGTGTCGGCGCTGCTGGTGCAGGCTCGTCGTCGGACCCACAGGCGACCGCCGCTAACGCGACGACAACCGTAGATGCCAACATCAACACTATAAGCCGATTGAATTTTCCTAACACTTCTTCAACTCCTCTCTTGTTTGGTACCTCATAACGGTCGTCCCACTTTTGAACCGAGTGGCACACCATGCCGATTGGTCTCACGAGGAGACCGAGGGCAACTATATTGGACGGCATCGGGGATTGTCAAGGTTCATCGCCACAGGTTCCTGCGACCTTTAAGGGAGGACAGCCTGCCTACCCAGTCCGTAGATCACGAGACGTACTGAAAGTGCTGAGTCAGTTCCTGCGTTCCGGATCGGACTTTGCCGGTGCCCAAGTGGCGCTTTGGGCCCTTGCATTAAGGTACGCTCATTGAAGCGACTTCGGATGTTGGCTGACGGAACTCGCGCACAGACTTGAAGACACGCGAGCTTACGAAACGTCGCGATTGAACAATCCGTCTACCTCTGCACGTGACGGCATGGCGGTTTGGACGCCCCGCTTGGTGACCGCGAGAGCCCCGGCGGCGGCTCCATAGCAGATGGCGTCTTTCATACTCCGGCCCTCGCCCAATGCCACGGCGAGAGCGCCGCTGAACGCGTCGCCCGCCGAGATGGTGTCAACGACCTCGACCTCGTAGGCGGGTACGTATCCGCTCGCATTGTGTGAGGCCCAGTAGACACCTTGCTCGGCCAACTTGACGATGGCGGTGCCGACGCCTTTCTCCAAGAACACTTCGGCGGCCTCTTGGGCGGACGGAACGTTGTCGACTCGGATGCCGGTGTGGTATTCGGCCTCGGTCTGGTTGGGGGTGATGATGTCGATGTGGCGGAATGCATCGGGAGGGATGTCTGATGCAGGGGCCGGGTCGAGCATCGTGATGACGCCTCGTGATTGGGCGGCTCTCGCGGCGGTTATGGAGAGATGGAAGGGAAGCTCCATCTGCAGCAGGAGGATGTCCGCCCAGTCCAGCGCCGCCTCCACAGCGGCAAGTTGGTCTTCGTTGCACCGGAGGTTCGCGCCGTAGATCGCGAGAACGTGGTTCTGTCGCTCGGCGTTCAGAACGATCATTCCGACGCCGGAGGGATGGTCGGGGTCTTGCGCCACACCGGTCACGTCGATTCCGTCGTTCTTCAGGGCGTCCAGTAGTCGCGGGCCGAACATGTCCTTTCCCACACGTCCGACCATCTTGACGTTCGCTCCAAGGCGCGCGGCGGCGACGGCCTGGGTGGCGCCCTTGCCTCCGGGGGCTGTGTAGAAGCGTTCACCTCGAAGCGTCTCGCCCGGATTGGGCAGCCTCTCAGCGGTGCCGATCAGGGCCATATTCATGCCGCCTAGGGCGACAATGTTCGGGGCAGAGTTTTGGGCTTTCATGGGACGATCAAATGTCTTCGGGTCTCCGGTTCGGGCGGGATTCTATCATGCCGGCGTATTGGAGCGTCCCTTTAAGGTATAGTGCCCGTTCCTGTGTGGCGGCTGATAGAATGCGACGCCGAAGCAAAGGTTGGGCGAGCATCGTCTGACGTAGACAGGAGTTGAATATGCTGAGTGAAGACCAGAAGCAGTTCTTTGATGCATTCGGATACCTCGTGCTGCGGGACGTATTCTCGGCTGAGGAGATGGCCACGATCAAGCGGGAATCGGACGAGATATTTGCGGAGGGATTGGGGAACAGGCTGCCGTCGGGACGGGCGGCGCTTCAGCCGTTCTTCGAGCGGCGGCCTTTCATGGCGGGACTCGCGGCGGACGACCGCATCTACTGCATCGGGGAAGACCTGCTGGGACCCGACTTCTTCCTGATTGGCACGGAGGGCAACCTTCATGCGGGAGATACGCTGTGGCACGGGTCGGGTTTATGGGACGAGACGGTCAAGTCAGTCAAGATTGCGTTCTACCCGGAGAGCCTGACGGCGGGCACTGGCAGCTTGCGCGTGGTGCCGGGTTCGCATCGCCGCAGTTCTCCCGACCTCTTGGAGCCGCTCCGCCACGGGAGCAGTAAACCCGATTCGAAGCCTTTCGGACTGGACCAGTCGACTGTACCGAGCGTGGCGCTGGAACTGCAACAGGGCGATCTGGCGGTCTTCACCGAGCACATCCTACATGCGGCGTTCGGGGGTCACGACGGGCGTCACCAACATGCGATCAACTTCATGGAGAACCCGACGACCGAGTCGAAGGAAAAGGACGTGAGGGACTTCTATGATGTGTCCAACTACTCGCTCCGCCCGTCCGAGTCCTACGTGAACAGCGACAATCCGCGATTAAGACGGATTGTCGCGAAGAATCTCGAATTGGGATTCGACATCATGAAGGGCGTGTAGGAGGCAAAACGAGAAACGCCGAACCCTATGAGGGTGTCTCATAGGTCGTCGGAAACCGTTCGTGGTGAGCTTGTCGAACCATATGCAGCGACTCGACCCTTCGACAGGCTCAGGGCGAACGGAGTTCCTTTAGGATACCCCCTAAGTGTCCTGATAGGTGATTGTGATCTCCACGTTGGTGACGACCGGCTGGTTGCCAACGTCGGTTGCCGGCGACTTCCGGCGAATCTCGACCTTGTTAGCTCCTTTTCGCAGGGGCGGGCTGGTGATGTCGTACTGGAGTCCGACCTCTCCCTCCAGCGTGGGCCACTCCCGTCCTCCGGGCATGTACGATTCGCGTCCCGTGCCCCATGCGAAGAGGTCGCCGTTGAGCAAGACGTCGACCTTGTCGTCCGGCGCAAAGTGTTCGATGGTGACTCCGAGCGTGCAGCGTCCGAGCGTTCCCTCGGCACGAGTGGCCTCCACGTCGTCGGCGACATCGATGTTCACGACAGGCCCCCTGCCCGTGGATGTCTCGATGAGGGTGATGGGCATTTGTGCGGCGGGGACGGCGTTACGGAACGCCCCGCCGTGTCCGCCGTACTGAATCCTGTCCGCGTGGTCGGCCTCGTACCGCTTGGACATGGTCTTGAGCCTGGCGGGGTCAGCGAGTTCAGGAATTGTGCGTTGTATCCACGTCGGAGGGAGGGTGAAGTAGTTGTACAGGTAAATGCCGTCCGCTCCGGCTTCCCAGTAGCGATAGGAGGCGGCGCGCAGGGCGCTTTCGTCCACGAGTGGACGCAGTCCCTCAAGGCATCCGTATACCGCGCACCCGGTTCCACGCGCCTCCTCGACGAACTCGGCAATCGGCATCTCGAAGGGTATCCATCCCACACCCGCGATGACCGTGTCGACGAGACCGTCCGTCATCCATTTCGGCACGTCCAGTCCCATCCTCGCGGCATTGGCGAGCGTGGGCGCTACGCGCACGGCAAGCTTTAGGTGGCGGCCCCGCTCCGCGCCAACCTCGTCGAGCCGTTTGCGGACGCGCCTCACGAGGTCGGTCATAAGATAGCGGTTTTGGTGGGCCTCCTCTCGGCGGAAGACCCCGGGATGGCGGTTGAAATCCATCTCCACGCCGTCCACGTCGAACCGCTCGAACATTTCGGTGATCATCGAATAGGCGTAGTCGCGGACCTCGGGATAGGCATAGTCCTTGCCGGTGCGGATGTCCCAGTCTATCGTGTCCTCCGGGATGCTTTCGCCCGGACGCCCGATGAGCAGGTGGGGGTTTTCCTGTCTGTACCGGCCGAACCCGGGGCGGACATTATCCGTGTAGGGGGGAGCGTAGTAGGCGTAGTGGCTGTTCATCCTGAAGCGGGGCAGGAACTCGATGCCGGCCTCACGACACAGCGACGAAATCACCGTAAGCGGTCCGCTCGTCGTCTCGGTCAGGTGTCTGAAGTTCAAGGCTTTCCGCCGCTCGAAGTCCGATAGCTCGGAGAGGTCGTACCCGTCGCCGATGATCTCGCCGATTTCGGTCTCGTGGTGGTAGACCTCGTGGTCGCCCACGGCCCACCACAGGGAGGCAGGCATCCCCTCAAACGGACGGATCATCTTCTCCCAGATGATTTCCGGCGTGATGGGAGGATCCTCGCTCATGATCCATGCGTCGTCGGTGAAGATGATGGGCTGGTTGGGGTATCGGTCTGTCATTGGCGTGTTCCTTGGAGTTCGATTAGATATGGCCATGTCTGTGCTGCGGGCCATTGTAACGGAATTGGGTGCCCTTCGTCCTATTGACGAGATTACAAGGCAAGAACTAGGGTTGTGAGGCCCGTTCAATACCCCGAAGACCGCCAGTATCCTCCCAATGGCTCGCATATTCTACGTGCACTGGAACGAGAGCGAGGCGTTGGAGCGCATTGCTCCGATGACTGAGGCCGGGCATGACGTGCGCACGCATTGGAGCACCGAGAGTTCGCCGAGTCTCAAGGGCGAAATTCCCGATGCGGTCGTCATCTCACTGGACAGGTTGCCGTCGCATGGGCGGGCCGTTGCCGAGTGGTTCCGGGAGGCAAAGAGTCGGCGGCACATCCCGATAGTCTTCGAGGGAGGGAAGTCGGACAAGGTTGCGGTTGCACGTGAGAGGTTTCCTGATGCGCTGTTTTGCGATACGGGACAAGCTGTGGATATGCTCGAACGCCTATTGAGTGGCGGGCGGGAGCGATGTGGCGCACGAGGACGTGTTCCTTGAGACGGATAGGCTCATCATCCGAAACTGGCGGGCGGACGACTGGCGGCTCATTCGCCCGATGTCCCTCGACGCTGAGGTGATGCAGTACATCGGGCACTACCAGCCGTGGTCGGAGGACGAGACGCGGCAGTTCGTTTCCAACCGCATCAGCGATTTTGAGCAATACGGCTGGACGATGTGGCCTCTTGTTTTGAAGGAAATGGACGAGTTTGTCGGCTACTGCGGTTTCCTGAGGCGAATGTATGGGGAGTATGTGGAAGAAATCGAGATCGGGTATGCACTGGCGAAGGACGCGTGGGGCAAGGGGCTTGCGACGGAGGCGGGCTCGAGGATTCTCCAGTATGGATTTGAGTCTCTCGGTTTCGAGCGGGTTATTGCCAGCGCAAGGCCCGAGAATGCAAGGTCGATCCGCGTGATGGAGAAGATGGGGATGCACTCGATTGGCCTGTCGCTCAACGACAAGGGAAGGCCGGTCCCGCACTATGCAATTGAGAACCCGATGCGGTAAGCGTAGCTGCACCCTTCTGTTCCCGCTCACAACGGCAGCAATAACCCTTCAGGCTGCTCGAAAGTTTGTTGGGACTGCGTTAGAATGATATCCGGCCCCCGCGGGCGATCCCTTCCCATGAAAGCAGGACTATGTTGAACGGAGAGTTTAAGGGTGTTGTAGTACCGTCGGTCACGCCTCTGACGCCAGACGAGCGAGTGGACACGGCATCGCTCCGGCGGCTGGTCAACTATCTCATCGACGAGGGAGCACACGGGATATGGGCTGCGGGGACGACGGGTGAGTTCGCCGCGCTGAGGGACGATCAGCGTATCCTCGCCATCGAGAAGACGGCTGAGGAGGTCAACGGTCGCGTTCCGGTAATAGGCAACGTTTCCGGGGCGGGAACCCAGGCGACCATCGACATGGCTCGGGCCCTGGCCGAGAGCGGCCTCGACGGCATTGCGGCCACACCGCCGTACTACTATCTCTATGACCAGGGGGAGATCGCCGACCACTTTCGCGCTATCAGCGACGCCGTGTCTCAGCCTCTCTGGGTGTACAACATCCCAATCACGGTCAAGCTCACTGTGGAGCCTGCCACGATAGCGGACTTGGCGGCGGAGGGAACCGTGGTGGGCGTGAAGGACTCATCGGGCCAGGGTGAGGCTTTCGCCGAGCTCGTGGCGCGATGCCGGAGGAACGGGGCGGAGATGTATCGCTTTCTCGGGTCCGTCTATCGAACGACCATGACCAAATGCCTGGGAGCGCACGGCACTATCCCCGGCGGAGGGAACATCGCGGCGGGCGCTCTTTCTCGTGCATGGGAAGCAGGCGAGGCGGGAGACACGGAGAAGGCGAATGAGTATCTTGATAGGGCGCTTTCGGCCCAACGGGTGATGGGACTCGCAAAGGCGGGCGGACGAAACGCCGCGACGTCTTCGGGTCTCAAGTCGAGTCTGAAGATCCTTGGGATCATCGACCACGACACGGTGTCGGCGCCTATGCGCTCACTCACCGAAGAAGAGAAGGCGCAGATACCCGGAATTCTCCGTGAGGCCGGGTTGTTGACGTAGAGGTTGTCACCTCGTCGGCATTGTCGTTGCAGTTCACCGTCCCGATAGTGGTATAATCAGTTCGGCGTGCCGAGCGGCCCGCCCGATTTGTTTTTGAGAAGATGGAGAATACAGGAACTTGGCACACGTAACGCTCCGTGATGGAGAAGACGGCGATCAGCTTCTGAAGCGATTTCAGACCCAGATGCAGCGGTCTGGAATTCTTCGTGAGTTGCGGAACAGGCGGTTCTTCCGTTCGAAGGGGGAGCAGAAGCGACTCGATAAGTCCCGGAGCCTTCGCCGCATCCGCCGCCGCCGAAACCGCTAGGCCATTACGTCACACGGCATTTGAGTCCTTCGTCCGTTCCACTCCTCGATTTATGACACGGGCGCAGAGTTCATAGGCGCCCCGAGAGTTCTACGCTCTCGTTCTTGTTTCCAGTTACCCTCCCGCCTAACCGGACGTGCGGCAGGTCGTTATTGCTGATACCATTCGCCGTATTCCGGTGTCGGTCTTCGCGTAGGGCAAAGCAGGCGTGGCGATTCCGGCCGGAATTGGCGGATGCCGGTAACTCTTCCGTGGAGTGGAAGGATATCGACGAGTCTGTAAGTCGCTCCGTGGACTGTGTCCCGACGACTTCCCCAACGTGGGTGAGAGGGAACGGTTCCGGGAAAAGGGGGACTCCCGGTGCTTAGCCGCCGGTTCTTGCCGTTTGTCGTCTGGGGCGCAGTCGGCGTCTTTGGCGCGGCCTGTTGGGACAGCACGCCGCCCGATGTCCAAGTCGTCGAGAGTCCGACGACCCTGACCCCGGCGGCGCTGACTACAGAGCCAACCCTGGACGTTCCAACGCCGACCCCCAGCCCCGCTCCACCCACCATGACGCCAATCGTCATCGTCCTCCCACCCTCGATCCAGACGGTGATTGTGCTCACTACTCCGACGCCGCAACCAACTCTCGTTTCCACGCCTACACCTACCGCGACGCCAACTCCGACACCCACGCCTACACCTACCGCGACGCCAACCCGGACACCACAGCCTTCGCCGATCAGTCAGGCATCGAGCCCGATACCTACCGCAGTAGTCACGTCCGCGCCAACCGCAGTGGCAGTGGAGAGCCCCACGCCAGAGTCCGAAACGCCGACGCCTTCCCCAACCGAGACGCCGACACCCACGCCCACTCCCGTGTCGACACCCGCGACCTCAACGCCGACGCCAACTGCGACACCCAGTCCCACACCTACCCCGCAAGGGATCACAACGCCGCCTCCGACCACCTTGCCCACCGCGACCCCGACGCCAACGTCCACCCCAACCTTCACACCTACACCGACGGCAACACCCACACCGTCTCCAACGGCGACGGCGACACCCGAGCCTACCGGCACTCCGACACCGAGTGCTTTGACGGCTACGGAAATCTATTCCGTAGTTCGTCCCTCTGTCGTGCACATCGCCGTTTCGGAACCGGTGGGAATCGGGCCCGGGGTCGATCCACCGGGAGCCAATCTCGTTGGCACGGGCATCCTCCTAGACAGCAATGGCTATATATTGACCAGCAATCATCTGGTGGAGAAGGCGGAGACCATCATCGTGACGCTGCACCGCGGACAGAGCTTCTTCGCCGAATTGATTGGAGGCGATGTCCAGACCGATACGGCGGTGATCAGGATTTCTTCGAATGGTGTGGACCTGCAGCCCGCGATTTTGGGCGACTCGTCCGAATTGGCCGTAGGCCAGACCGTGCTTGCAATTGGATACGCTTTCGCTCTTCCGGGGGCCCCGATCATTACGAACGGGATCATAAGCGCCACCGGAGTCTCAACGCCTGCAAGTCCTCAACTCACGATTGTCGACATGGTGCTTCACACGGCCCCGATCAACGAGGGCAACAGCGGCGGTCCCCTGTTGAACGATCAGGGCGAGGTGATTGGAATCAATACCGCCATCATCGTGGAGACACGCGGCATTGGCTTTGCTGTGAATGCCAACGACGCCTCTTACGTCGCGAATCAACTCATGGAATTTGGTGAGGTCCGTCGCGGCTCTTTGGGAATCACGCCGCTCAACGTCTCGGCAGAGCTGATCATACAGTTGGGAATCGCCTTGCCGCATGACGTGCGCGCGGGGGTGTTCCTTGCCGACGTTGTCGAAGAAGCTCCGGCATTCGAGGCGGGGATGCGGAGGGGAGATATCATCGTGGCCATCGACCAGCAGCCCGTCACCAATTCCGGGGAACTGGCCCGCTACTTGTTCAGGCACGGTCCGGGCTCGCAGGCACAGATAACGTTCTATCGTGGGGTTGAGCGACATACCGTCGAGCTCACGCTCGGAGAATGAATCCGGCAATCGACGGTCCAACAAGGAGGATTAGATGAGCGGAGACACCATTCAAGGCGCGGTGCACTGGTCAGGAGAGCACTGGATCAACTACTTGCGACGACCCGGCGAGGCTGAAGACACCGGGAGCTTCAGTCTCTACCACACGCGGTACAGCAGCGCCGGAGAGGGAACGGTGGCGTTCGTGACCATATCGGGCGCCGGTATCGACGCGGTCTACGCCGACAATGCCGAATTGGCGGAATGGACGATCGAGAACATGGTCCGCGGTCGAGGCAACCAGTTCGACCGTGAGATGCCGGTGGTCGAGGCGTGTTTGACGAGGGGAGGGGACGTGCGGACAAAGCCTTCGTGGACCGTCGAGGCGGATGGACAGAAAGTAGTGTCCGCCTGGACAGTTACCGATCCCGCTGTCATCCACTGGGGGCCGACGCCTTCGGGAACACCGAACATGCAAATCTTTTCGCTGCTGTACTTCACCTACGAGACCGAGCTAATCGCCGATGGCATGACGGTTGATGGCGCTCCGTACACGCGCGATATCTGGCGGAACTCGATAGGCGGCGACCGGAGCTCGTGCGTCTTTGCGCTCGCGGAGACGACGATTAATCTGAGCCATCAGTAGCTCGACCCTTCCTCTGAAAATAGCCCCAGCCAACCTCGCTTGTAGAGGCGGATTTCAAACCCGTCCCTTCACTGCTAGAGCAATCACCAACCCTTTGCTCCTGCGAAGAGCCTCTCCCGATTTGACAATGAAGAACGTATGTACCATATTATCCATATGCGACTGTCCACGGACCACACTCGCGGCAGCTAGGAAATGGCGCAAAATGGCGTCAAATGGCACATATAAAACAAAGAAAAGCCTCGGAGACGCATGTTCATGCGCTTCCCCGTTTTACCCTGTGCCACGTGATCCGGCAAAGCCATGAACTTTACAATAACGAGAAAAATGCAACAGAATGCAACACAGTGCAACAAATTTCCTTGCAGCCCCTCACCTCGCTCAAGCGCACCCGCATGGTCGGTCATGCCTCTGAAAATAACCCTCGGCCGATCTCACGTAGGGGCGATTCGCGAATCGCTCCTACTACGCCGTTTGCATGATAGATGGTGTCGGTGACAACCGACATGAGCGATTGCCGGAATTGGGCAATCCGTCACATGGCCGGCAGTCGCCAGTCGGCGCCCTCGGTCAGGCGTAGGAACTCTTCGTGCAGACTGGGATTCGACGCGATAATGCCGTCGCTGTAGAGGGTGGCACGGTTGCCGTTGCGGTCGGTTATTACGCCGCCCGCCTCTTCGACGAGGAGGATGCCCGCAACCATGTCCCACGGCGAAAGACGGTGCTGGAAGTACATATCCGTATTACCCGCCGCTGCGTACTAGATGCCGAGGGCGGA
>JAPPDQ010000130.1:15227-15502 GCA_028875495.1 Chloroflexota bacterium | reverse complement strand
CTCAAAGTTTCCGGGGGCGCGAGCCAGTAGCTCGAAGACCTGAGCGGTCTCCTACCACTTGGATTCGCGTTCGGCGCGGGACTCGTTGCCAGTGTCAACCCATGCGGCTTCGCCATGCTACCGGCATACCTCGCGCTCTACATGGGTTCTACCGCCGAGGCGGAGCAGCAGTCCAACGTCTTTGCAAGGCTGGGCAAGGCGTTGCTCATAGGCGCTGTCGTGACGCTTGGCTTCATCGTCCTGTTCGGCATCGCGGGCCTCATCATCGGAGGCGG
>JAPPDQ010000130.1:0-15217 GCA_028875495.1 Chloroflexota bacterium | reverse complement strand
GGATGGCGGCGACGCGGTGGCGGTGCGCCGCGCAGGTGATCCAGAACATCATCGGAGGCGGCGCGCGCCAGGTCATTGACGTGATCCCCTGGATCGGACTGACCATCGGCATCGTCCTCACATTCGTCGGCGGCTGGCTGCTCGGCGGAGGCAAGATCTACACCTCGATTGCGCAGCAGGCATCCACCAAGTTCGGCGATCCGAGCAAGGTCGGTGTAAAGGGATACTTCCTCTTCGGCCTGAGCTACGGGACGGCATCGCTCAGCTGCACGCTGCCCATTTTCATAGCCGTGCTCGGAATCGGCGTCGCCACGAACACCCTGGTCGACTCGCTCGTCTCGTTCGTCCTGTTCGCGCTGGGAATGGGCACAGTGATTCTCGTGCTGACGATCGCAATGGCGCTGTTCAAGGGTGCTCTCGTTGGCGCACTGCGCAAGATACTCCCGTACACCCAGCCTGTCAGCGCGGTGTTCATGATCCTGGCCGGGGCGTACATCGTCTTCTACTGGCTCACCGAGGGCGAGCTGCTCGACAAGATCATGTAGCGTCGCCGCTGCATAGCCCAATAAGGAATCGGCTTGTCTTAGAGGGTGTCCAATAAATCAATCGAAACCGTTCGTGGTGAGCCTTTCGAAGGCTCAGGACAGGTCTGTCGAACCATGAATTACGCTTTCACCCTTCGACAAGCTCAGGGTGAACGGAGGCTTTTTAGACACCCTCTTATGCTCGAAGGGCTTGCAAAGAAAACCGAGAGGGTCGTTCGTGGTGAGCTTGTCGAACCATGGACGGCCTTTTCACCCTTCGACGGGCTCAGGGTGAACGGTGTGCTTCTCGACCCCTTTGGACTTGAGGCGCGCTTTTAACGCTTCAACACACGTTCGTTTTCTTTACACTCCTTTACCGCCGTAGCTATAATCGTTTGCTGTGCCTTCCGCGCGATCGTGAAGCCGCCGGATGGCAATGCTCGGACGTAAGGAACGCATCGTGGCGGTCGTCCCGATACTGGAATATCCACACAGCATCCTGCGACAGAGGGCGAAGAGCGTGGCAGCGATCGACAAGACCGTCTTTCGCCTTGCCGACGACCTCATGGACACCCTCGTTGACTCAGGCGGCGTCGGGTTGGCGGCGAACCAGATCGGCTCGCTGCGGCGCGTCATCGCCCTCAAGATGCCGGAGGACGACGAGCCAAGCGTCTACATAAACCCGCGTATCGTCCACCGGGAGGGCGTGCGCGAAGTCTCTGAGGGGTGCCTGAGCTTCCCGGACCACTATGGGATCGTGCAGCGGTCGATGTGGGTGAGGGTCACTGGCCTCGACCGCAAAACGAACGTGTTTCAGATATGCGCCGACGGCCTCCTCGCGCAGGCTTTCGAGCATGAGACCGACCACTTGAATGGCATTCTGTTCATCGACCACCTCCTCAGCCATCAGCACCTGTTCGAGTACCCGGATGAAGAGGAAGCCGAACCTGAACACGAACCCAACGACGAATGCTTGGTGGACGCCGTCCAATGACTGGTTATGTGGTGACTGACATCCCGACGTTCGTGGCCGGCTCCCTCCTTCCGTCGGCTGTGTTCGATGTGCGGCAGTTCTTCATGTCGCGCGGGCTTCGAGCCTTCTTGGTCGGCGGAGCGGTGCGTGACGCCCTGCTGGGGAGGAAGACCGATGATCTGGATGTTGCGGTAGAGTCGACCGGTCCCGGCCTTCTGGAACTCGCCCAAAACTTGGCCGATGTCCTTGACGGCAGGTATGTGCTCCTCCATCACGAAATGGGGGCGGCCCGAGTCATCCTGCCGAACGGGCCGGTCATCGACCTCATTGCGGCTCCGCACGGGATAGCGCAAGACTTGGGACGGCGGGAATTCACCGTCAATGCGATGGCAGTCTCGCTGGACGAGTTGGTATCCAGCGACCGTCGCGCAGATGTTATCGACCAACATGACGGCCGGGCCGACCTCGCCGCCGGGACGCTGCGCATGGTTTCGCCGGAGGTGTTCGACGACGACCCCGTCCGGCTGATTCGAGCGCCGCGCTTCGCCGCACAGCTTCGGCTAACGGTGTCCGAAGATACGCGGAACGTCATTCGGTCGAAGGCCAAGATGCTGGAGCGCTCGTCGCCTGAGCGGGTACGGGATGAGTTGCTCAAGATTTTCGCCGCACCGCGCGTTACGGAGTCAATCAGGACGTTGGACGATCTCGGTCTGCTCTCCGTCGTGTTTCCCGAACTGGACGCCGCCCGCGACGTATCACAGCCAAAGGAACACTACTGGGACGTGTTCAACCACTGTGTCGAGACGGTAGGCAAGGTAGAGGCCATTTTGAGCCCTAGTCGTGATGATCAGGACTGGGCGCTAAGTCTCGTTCCCACGTTCCCGGACATGGACTCGTACTTCGAAGAGCGTATAAGTGACGGACATAGCCGTTCGACTCTGGTAAGATTGAGTGGGCTGGTTCACGATATCGCGAAGCCGGCAACGAAAACCAGAGAAGAAAACGGGAGGATTCGGTTCTTAGGTCACCACAAGGTGGGCGCGGAGGTTGTCGACGAAGTACTTGAGAGGCTGCGCTTCGGAACGCGCGGCAGACAGTTTGTTTCAGGTCTCGTACGTCACCACCTTCGGCCCAAGCAGATGGCGGAACCGGGGGCGATGCCCTCGCGGCGAGCGCTCTTCCGGTACTACAGAGAAGTTGGAGACGCCGCCATCGCGACACTCTATCTCAACATGGCCGACTACCTCGCCGCGCGCGGCCCGCTCCTGGAGCGTGACGAGTGGCGAGAGCACTGCGATCTGATGGCGTACATCTTGAACGCCACCTTTGAGACGCCCGCGGCTCCCAGGCTGATTAACGGCTCCGATGTTATGGATGAATTCGGCATCGGACCCGGTCCGCTCGTTGGGGAACTTCTCAATGCGGTGGCGGAAGCCCAGGCTGCGGATGAGGTGGAGACCAGAGACGATGCGATGCGGCTCGTGGGCCGAATGTTGGAAACTGAAACGGTAAATGCAAACGGCAGGCTTGGTGAATAACAGAATCGTCGGACGGAGAGAACGTTGCGCAGATACGCCAGGATACTGATCTTCATAGTGGTCCTGGTCGTGTTGTCCGGCCTTGCGGTCGGGTTCAAGACGATCACGATCGGGAACTTCGAGCGCGGCGGCGAAGACACGCTGCTGGGACTCACGCTTGGCCTCGACCTTCAGGGCGGGAGCCACCTCGTGTATCAGGCAAGTCTGTTCAGCGAACCGGAAGAACCCGGCATGTCCGGTGAGCGGATTCCTCCTACTGCGGACCAGATGGATGCGCTGAAGAGGACCATCGAGCGGCGACTCAACTCGTCAGGGTTGGGTGAGCCGATCCTCCAGGTATTGGGCGAAGACCGATTGCTCGTCCAGATTCCCGGCGTCAGTGATCCCGACAGTGCAAAGGCTCTGATAGGTGAGACGGCTCAGCTTGAGTTCAAGCATAGGACGCGCAATGTCCCTCAGCCGCTGGAGTTCGAGCAGGGTGAGATCGTCTCCTACAGCGTCGTGGAGGTGACTCCTGAACTGTTCGCGCCTCCGGAAGAAGAAGGGGAGGCCGATACCGAAGGCTCCGAAGGTGAAGGGGCCGACGAATCGGACACCTCAGAGTCTGGCAGTGGGGACGACGAAGAGACCGATAGTGAGGATGCGGCTGCCTCCAGCGAGGAAGGCGACGACGAGGCCGAGGACACGGCGCCTGCAGTGCCAGGCCCACCGGGTTTGGTGGTGGAGTTTAGCGATACAGGCTTCGCGAAATTCTCCGAGACGGTCAATGAGATGCGGGACAGCCTCATCGCAGGTCAGGGAGCCACAAATATCTTCCCCGATCGGTTGGCTTTCTCTTTGGCCGGAGCCGAGGCACAGGAAGTCGAAGTCACGTATCAGCAGGCGATCCTCCTGGAGGATGGCCAAGTGGTGCCGGTGGGGGGAGATCCGTACGTCACCGAGATAATCGGGACAAACAAGTATGTAATCTCACTACTAACCGCGTTCCCGGACGCGGACGATCTGACGGCCGAGGCGGAGCGTCAGTTTGCTCCCGGGGGAGAGTTGGTCTTCAAACTCATCAAGGGATTCGTGGACGAAGACATCGGTCTGACAGGCGACGACCTGGCGCGGGCCTATCCGGGGCAGCATCAGGGGTCCGGGGCTCCCATCGTGAATATCGAGTTCAACGGTGAGGGCACGAGGAAGTTCGCCGAGATTACGACCGAAATAGCGGGCACCAACGACCAGATCGCCATCTTCCTCGACGACGCGGAACTGATCGCGCCGGTGGCCGAGCAAGCGATCACCGGTGGCACCGCGTTCATTTCGGGACGTGACTTCACGATAGACCGTGTCCGGGACATCGCTCTCCTGCTGGAGTCGGGCCGGCTGCCAATCCCAATTGAGTTGATACTCGAAAAAGACGTCGACGCAATTCTCGGCTCGGACTCGCTGGAAAAGAGTGTGCGGGCGGGCGTGGTCGGTCTGATCCTGGTCTTCCTGTTCATGCTCCTGTACTACCGAATGCCCGGGCTCATCGCGGCGCTCGCGCTGCTTATCTACGCGCTGATGCTCATAGCGATATTCAAGATGCTGCCGGTCACGCTGACGCTGTCAGGTGTGGCTGCGGCGATCCTGTCAGTCGGCATGGCAGTGGACGCCAACATCCTGATTTTCGAGAGAATGAAGGAGGAGATGCGCGCGGGACGAACGCTGCTCTCCTCAATCAACAGCGGCTTCAACCGCGCGTGGTCGGCGATTCGGGACAGCAACGTCTCGACGCTGATAACGTCCGGCATCCTGTACTGGTTCGCCGACACGCTTGGCGCAACTGTCGTGCAGGGCTTCGCGGCCACGCTCGCCATCGGAGTTATGCTGAGCATGTTCTCGGCCATCTTCGTGAGCAGGACGCTTCTCCGCATCGTCGCTCTGACCGGAATCGGTCGGCGGCTGCGCTGGTTCGTCCCGACCGAGGGGAAGAACCTGCCTCAGCTTCAACTTGAGCCGAGGACATAGGAGCCGGGGCGTGAGGTATTTTCTCATTCAGCATTATCCGGGAGTGAATACGTGGACTTCGTAGGAAAGCGCATCTGGTTCTTTGTGTTGTCGACCATCATCCTTTTGCCGGGCGTGGTGTTTCTTATCATTGCGCCGGGACTGAAGCCGGGCATCGACTTCACCGGTGGCTCGACCGTCATGTTCGAGGTGACCGACTCGGTGTCACAGGACGAGCTTCGTGGCGTGATAACCGACATCGGGCATCCTGACGCCATAATTCAGCAGATGGACGACAAGACCTTCTTCATCCGCACGAAGGAACTGAGGGACGAGGAGAAAGACAACGTCATCGAGGAGATCCAGCGACGCGCCTCACCCGACGGCGTAAACCTCCTGGCCTTCGATCTCGTTTCGCCGGTCGTCGCGGCGGAGACGGTGCTAAACGCCTTCTACGCCGTGCTAGCAGCCGCCGTCGGCATCTTCCTGTACCTGTGGTGGGCGTTCCGAAACGTGCCCAGCCCGTTCCGCTACGGTCTCGCGGCCATCGTGGCACTCGTCCACGACTCGATGATCGTCATCGGGATCTTCGCCATCCTGGGAGAGTTGGCCGACATCGAGGTCAACACGATGTTCCTCGTGGCGATCCTGACGGTCATCGGGTACAGCGTGAATGACACCATCGTGGTGTTCGACCGCCTGCGGGAGAACATCATCCTGAACCCCAATCGCACGCTCACGCAGAACGCCAACATCAGCATCATGGAGAGCATGGGTCGGTCGCTCAACACGAGCCTGACGCTCCTGTTCACCCTGCTGGCGCTCCTGCTCGTGGGGGGAGAGACGATACGCATATTCCTGTGGGTGCTCATCATCGGCGTCATCGCCGGGACATACAGCAGCATAGGCATAGCGACGCCGCTGCTGGTAGTGTGGGAGTCCGGCGCGGTCGGACGGTTCTTCCTGCGGCTGTTGGGGAGGACCCCGTCGGCGCAAACGGCATCCGAGACGGCGTAAAGAAAACAAGACCGCCCGGCGAAATGCCGGGCGGTGTCATTTTCGAGCGTTACGAATTAACCCGGTCCCGCAACTCGTTGACCAGCCGCTCGGTGGCTGCCATTCCGTCCCCCATGAATCCTGCGTCTGACCCAACGGTCGCGATCTTGCCGCCGCGGGTAAGCCACTTCTCGGCGCGTTCGTAGGTGGACGTAAACATGCCCCACGGCACGTTGTGTTCGATGCACTTGTCGAGGACGTGCTGGAACATCTTGTTGACCTCTTCCTCTCCCTCGTGCGGCATGAAGCCCATCGACCAGCCGAGATCGGCCGGACCGATCATGATGCCGTCCACGCCGTCGATGGTGAGGATGTCGTCGAGGTGCTCGACCGCCTCGAGCGTCTCGATCTGCGGCCAGACGATCACCTCGTCGTTGGCGACGGCGGCGTAGTTCTCAAACCCGCCGTAGTTGACCGCTCCCTTCGGCCCCCAGCTTCGGACGCCCCTCGGCGGGAACTTGGCGGCCTGAATGGCCTTCTCCACGGCCTCCGGCGTGTTCGTCAGCGGCACGATGACGCCGTCCGCCCCCGCGTCGATGGCGGCATTGACGAGATACGTCTCGTTGAAGGGCACCCGGACGATGACCTCCTTGGACCTGCCGACGTCGGTGAGCATCCTGTACAGCGTGGTGATATCGATCTGGCTGTGCTGGGTGTCGATGAGAAAGAAATCGAAGTCCGACGCCGCCAGCGCCCTGAGCGTCGTGCGATGGTCGATGGTCGGAATCGTCCCGATGATTGCCTTGCCAGCCTGAAGCTTCTTCTTGATGCGGTTCTGCACTCGTCTTCTCCTTGGAGGTGTCCAACTGTCCGCAAGAGGCTAAACCAGCAGGCGGGCAAAGTAAAGCGGGACTGTCTGTCTTTGGTTCAAAGATTCCTTGCCGAAGCCTGTTCAAATTCTCCATTAAGACCTTGATAGAAAAGCACGATTGTTGTAGATTTAGCGCAAACGTCATATACGCTGTGACGGCGGGCGATAACGCCTATGCGCCGGAAGGGAGATTTGACATGACAACGGCAACCGATAACAACAAGCTGGTGGTCGTCCAGTTGAGCGGCGGAAACGACTATCTGAACACCATCGTGCCCTACGGTGATGGGCTTTATTACGACTTTCGAGGGGCGATCCACATCAAGCCCGAGGACGTCCTGCCCATCGACGACCGGACCGGATTCCGTCCGGGGATGGAGGCGATCAAGCGGCTGTGGGACGAAGGCAAGGTGGCCATCATCCACGGCATCGGGTACCCGAACCCGAACCGCTCGCACTTCCGCTCGATGGACATCTGGCACACGGCATTGCCGGAGGACATCGGCAACGAGGGCTGGCTCGGTCGCACGACGCAGGAGCTCGACCCGGACGGCGAGAACGTCCTGACGGCGGTCAACTTCGGGCGAGGGCTTCCCAGGGCGCTTGGCAAGCGCGGCGTTCCGGTGGCCTCGGTCGGCAACCTCGAGACCTATGGCCTCTTCACGGACGTGGGCGATGAGGGCCGTCGCAAGACCGTCCTCGACACCTTCGCCAAGATGTACGGCTCCGCCAATGGCGGCGACGCCGTCATGGAGTTCCTCGGACAGACGGGTACCGATGCACTCAAGGGCGCGGACATCCTGCGGACCGCCGTGGACAAGTACCAGTCGAATGTCGAGTATGCGTCGTCGGCGATAGGGCAGAACATGAGGGACGCGGCACAGGTGATGTTCGCCGATCTCGGCACCCGCATCTACTACACGCAACAGGGCAGCTACGACACCCACGCGGGCGAGCTCGCCACGCACTACCAGCTGTGGTCGGAGCTTTCGGCGGCCGTCGGCGACTTCATGGACGACATGGACGAGCACAACGCCGGGGACGATACGACGCTCCTCCTCTTCTCGGAGTTCGGCAGGCGCATCAAGGACAACGGCTCCGGCACCGACCACGGCTCCGGCGGCGTGGCCTTCCTGATAGGCAACAACGTCAAGGGTGGCATCTACAGCTCGTACCCGTCCCTGAAGGAGCGAGACCACCTCGAGGGCGACCTGCATTTCAACAACGACTTCCGCATTAACTACACGTCCATCCTGGAGGACTGGTTCGGACTCGACGCGGTGCCGATCGTGAACGGCTCGTTCGAGAAGTTCGACTTCTTCCGAAACGGCAACGGTACGAACGGGAACGGCGCGCACTAGGTCACGCCGTACGACAAGGTAATTGGAGGTGCCGGAAGGGTCGAACGACAGGGTCTGGGAGTTTGAGGGCCGTCGCAGCGGTGAACGGTGGAAGACCGATCTGCGGGCCAACTGGGAACTCGTCCTCGACCCCATAAGTGAAGACTTCAGCGCGGAAACGATGAGCGCGTCCGATCTCATGAGACTCTGGGTCGGGCGCATTCGTTCAAGGAGGTACGAAGGGGGACTCGTTCCAATCTACTGGTACGTCGAAAGCGAAGATTCGAGAGTGTTCGAGTCGATGCCGTTCCAGTATGAGCACTACACCGGCCATGCACGAGAGGACTTCCTGACCTTCTTCACCTGGCCCGTCGATATGGAGACGAGGGAAGAGCTCAACTGGCTGGAACTGCCGGTGCTGGACAAGGAGTGGAATGAGCGAAAGAGTGACAAGGGCGGCTTCATCCAGGAGGCAACCGGATGGAAACCGGCGATACTCCAGCCGTTCGTCTTTCTCGATTCACTGACCGAGGCAATGGATTCAGAGTAATCAGCTACACATGGGGACAGCGATGACAAATCACGATATCGAACTCATGGCGCATCTCATGCGGCGGGCGGGCTTCGGCGCGACTCGCGACGAGATCGAGCGGTACGCCGCGCAGGGCTACGACGCCACCGTCGACATGCTCATGGACACGAGCCGTTCCGACGGCATCCAGATCGACCTGCTCCGCCGCTACCATCCCGACCACTCCGGCGGACTCGGCATGGCCGGCTTCGGCGCCTACTGGCTGCACCGCATGATAAACAGCCGGACACCCTTGGTTGAGAAGGTCGCCCTCTTCTGGCACGGCGTCTTTGCCACGGGCTATTCCAAGCTCGCCCAGGGCAAGGTCCTCATGGACCAGATCGAGATGTTTCGCAGGCATGGGTTCGGTGACCTGCGAACGCTCCTCGTCGAGCTTTCGAGAGACCCCTCGATGATTATCTGGCTGGACAACAACGACAACCACAACGGCGCGATAAACGAGAACTACGGGCGCGAGCTCCTGGAGCTCTTCTCCATGGGCGTCGGCAACTACACCGAGGACGACGTCAAAGAAGCCTCCCGCGCCTTCACCGGCTGGACGGTCGGCAACACCGAGCACATGAAGCTCAAAGCCGACAACGACTCACTCTGGCCCTACGGCCGGCTGAATCTCCATTTCGAGTTCCGCGACTACGACCACGACGAGGGCGAGATCACCTTCCTCGGACATACGGGGAACTTCAACGGCCAGGACATCGTCGATATCATCTGCGACCAGCAGGCGACGGCGCGGTTCATCGCCCGCCACATGTACAGCTTCTTCGTCGCCGACGAGCCGCCGGTGCCGTCATGGCCGTATACACCGCCGCGGGACGCAGAGGCCCTCGACATCATGTCTGAAGCCTACTTCAAGGGCGGATGCACCATCGAGCCCATGCTCGACACCATGTTCCGGTCGGACTTCTTCAAGTCCGAGTCGGTCTGGTACGAGAAGGTCAAGAGTCCCGCCGAGCTCGTTGCGGGCGTACTCCGGCTGACGGGAGAGCACCGAACCTACTCACCCGCGATCCAAGAGGACGCCAACGCGATGGGCCTCATGGGCCAGACACTGGTCAACCCGCCCAGCGTGGAGGGCTGGCACTGGGGGGACGAGTGGATCGACACGGGCAACCTCGTCGAGCGCATCAACTTCGCCTCCGAACATTTCTCGAAAGACTCTGCCCTCGGGATCGCCGACACCGTCGACGCCGACATAGTTGCTTTGGGCGGGACGGTTCAACCACACGAACTCGTGGACGCCTGCCTCGACAAGATGGGCGCCATCCGCATCACCGACACCTCGCGGAAGTCCCTGATCGAGCATGCCGCCAAAGACGGTGACGTCAAGGTGAACGGCGACGGTACCGGCCGGAGACGCATCGCCGAGATGGTCCAGCTCATCGGCGCGACGCCGGAATTCCAGAAAGGCTAAACGGCCGGCGATTCGGCCACCCAATTTCCTACTAATGACAACAGCGACTAGATCCGATTTCCTGACATACGACCGCACCCTCGGCGTCGCAGCCATGGACGCGCGCGGCTTTTACTACGCCGTCGCGATGGCCTTTCGCTCTGACGGTCGGCTTTTCGTGCAGGGCCGCTCCCACGACGGCGACACGCGTGGCGCAAGAATAACTACCATGGACTACGACTCCGGGTACTACGGTGACTTCGGGTCGTACGGCAGCGGAGACGGACAGTTCACCTGGCCGACGGATATCGCCCTCGACTCCGAAGGCAACGTCTACACGACGGACGAGTACCTGCAGCGTGTCTCCGTCTTCGATAGCGACGTGAAGTTCGTCAGAAAGTGGGGCACGCACGGTTCCGGGGAGGGGATGATTGACGGTCCGTCAGGCATCGAGTGTGACGCAGACGACAACCTGCTCATCGCCGACCACCGGAACAACCGCATCCAGAAGTTCACACGAGATGGAATCTTTCTGAGTTCCTTTGGATCGGAAGGGAGCGGCGAAGGCGAGTTCAACCTCCCCTGGGGACTTCGCGCAGCACCGAACGGCCACATTTACGTCGCTGACTGGCGGAACGACCGCATCCAGCGATTCACCCCGGACGGCGAGTTCGTCGCCTCCTACGGGGAGTCGGGCGACGGCGTGGGTCAACTTCATCGACCCGCATCGGTCGAGGTCGACGAAGCCGGGTACATGTACATCGCCGACTGGGGAAACGAGCGTGTCCAGGTCTTCGACCCCGACGGCGGCTTTGTACAGCTCCTCAAGGGTCAGGCCACCACATCGCCGTGGGCGCAGGAGTTCCTTGACGCGAATCTCGACGAAAATCGCGCGCGATCGGAGTCCGACCTCGAACAGTACCATCTGCTCACAACCGACGACCCGCACGAGGTCGCCTCGCAGATCGAGACGATATTCTGGAGTCCTATAAGCGTGCGTCTCGACCCAGAGGGCCGCCTCTTCGTATTGGAACGGAACAGGCATCGAATACAGGTGTACGCCAAGTCAGCATGACAAGTGCAGTAGCGTCCCCGCGCCGCAATGAGGGCAGGGGACGACGCCGAATTTGGAGGAAGCAATGACAACGACAACAAGACAGGACATCGACCTCATGGCGCACTTGATGCGCCGCGCAGCCTTCGGCGCTTCGCTCGACGAGCTTGAGAGCAGGGCCGCGACTGGGTACGAGGAGACCGTCGAGGAGCTGCTGAACCCCGGCGACCCTGGCGATCTCTCGCAGGACGCCATTCGGCGGTACCACGTAGACCACTCCGAGCTTCGTCAGATGAACTCTGCCGCCGGCAACTGGCTCTATCGCATGATTACGTCGAGGAACCCGCTGGAGGAGCGAGTGGCGCTCTTCTTCCACAGCCTCTTTGCCACGGGATACACCAAGCTCAACCAGGCTCGGTGTCTCCTGAACCAGATCGACATGTTCCGGCAGCACGGTCTGGACCGGTTCGACACTCTCCTCGTGGAGCTGTCAAGGGACCCGGCCATGCTGCTGTGGCTCGACAACAACGAGAACCATAACGGCCACATCAACGAGAACTACGGTAGGGAGCTGCTTGAGCTTTTCTCCATGGGCATCGGCAACTATACCGAAGACGACATCAAGGAGGCCTCCCGCGCCTTCACAGGATGGACGCTCGGCAACGTCGAGTACATGGCGATGCGCGCGATGAAGGACTCCATCTGGCCGTACAGCCGGATCGCGTGGCACTTCCAGTACCGCGCCGACGACCACGATGAGGGCGAAAAGACCTTCCTCGGCGAGACCGGCAACTTCAACGGCGAGGACATCGTTGCCATCATCTGCAGACAGCGGGCAACGGCTGAGTTCATCTGCACCCGCCTCTTCCAGTTCTTCGCCGCCGACCATGTGGACGATGACGGCAAGGCTGCCATCGAGGAGATGATCGACTCCTACTTCGCCTCGGACTACGAGATCAAGTCCGTCCTGCGCACCCTGTTCAACTCCGACTACTTCAAGTCGGAAGCGGCCCGGTACGCGCGAGTCAAGGGGCCGGTCGAGTACGTCGTGGGCGCGATCAAGACGGCGGGCAGCTACCGGCAGCCGACCCTCGGCATCGACAAGGTGGCGGAGCAGGCGTTCTTCATGGGACAGGGCCTCCTCAATCCTCCGACCGTTGAGGGGTGGCACGAGGCCGAAGAGTGGATCGATAGCGGCGCGCTCGTCGAGAGAGTCAACTTCGTGGCGAACGAGTTGGCCGATACCACCAAACCCGGCGTGCAAGCCATCCTCGGGAAGCTGGCCGACGCGAACGGTGGGACATTGACGCCCGATGAGGTGGTCGACAACTGCCTCGACCAGATGGGCGCGATTGCCGTGTCCGACGCCACACGCACCGCCCTAGTTGACCACGTTGGCGGGCAGGGCGATTTGACCCTCGCCGCCGACGGCTCGGAGGAGCGCGTCGGCGAGCTACTCGGCCTCATCGCCGCCACCCGCGAATACCAGATGGCGTGACGCGACGCGCCACTCTCGCAGACAACGGAGTTCACAAACACCGATGACGACCGCAACCGAAACGACCACGCTCGAATACATCAAGACCATCGGCATAACCAACAACGGCGACAACGGTCGCGGCTTTGCCAATCCGTACAGCATCGCCGTCAGTGGAGACGGACGCATCTACGTCCTCAGCCGCTGCGATCCCGCAAGGGCTACAGCCGTAAGAGTCGGCGTCCAGGACATCGACGAGAATTTCCTCTTCGAGTTCAGCGAGGGCTATGGAAGCGGGCCAGGACAGCTCGTCCTCCCAGTCGCCATAGCCTTTGACAGTCAGGAGCGGCTGTACATCACCGACGAGTACAACCACCGCGTCGTGATCTATAGCTCCGAGGGCAAATTCCTCGACCAGTGGGGCGAGCACGGCTCCGAACCCGGAAAGCTCAACGGCCCCGCCGGAATCGCCATCGACTCGAACGACAACGTCTACATCGCCGACCAGCACAGTCACGCCATCAGCAAGTTCACCTCTGACGGACGCTTCATCAACAGGTTCGGACGCGAGGAGGACGTGACGCCCTGGCACAGCCTGTATATGCCGTGGGGACTCTGCACCGACGCCGACGACAACGTCCTCGTCGCCGACTGGCGGCACAATGCCGTCAAGCGCTTCTCGCCCGACGGGAGGCATCTGCAGACCTTCGGCGGACTGCAAAACACTCCGGGCGGACTGGAGAACACGCTGTTCAACCGGCCCTCCGGCGTCGCAGTTGACTCGGACGGTTACATCTATGTGACCGACTGGGGCAACGAGAGGCTCCAGGTGCTCACGCCGAACGGCGCTCTCCATGCCACCGAGCGGGGGCGCGCCACCCTGTCCCAGTGGGCGGAGGACTTCTTCAAGTCAAACCCGGATGAGGTCGAGGTCCGAGCAATCTCGAACCTGACCCCGGAGCTTCCCTCTCATCTGGCTGACGACCCCTACCAGGTGTCGGCACAGTCCGAGCCGTACTTCTGGGGCCCCGTCGCCGTGACGGTGGACGACCAGAACCGTGTGTATGTGGTGGAGAGCAACCGCCACCGCTTCCAAATCTACAAGAGAGCATAGGCCGCTTAACAGACACCCTTCCTCCGATGAGGGAGGGATACTGAGAGGGGGCAAAATCACGCGCCCCCTTACAAACACCAAAGGAGTAACAATGGCCTGGATTGACGCCCACATTCATCTCTGGACTTCCGACACGGATAGCTACCCTCTCGCGGGAGGGCAGACTGCCGCGGACCTCGATCCGCCAGACTTCACGCCGGAGATGTACCTTCGACACGCCCGACCTTCCGGGATCGAAAAGGTCGTCATCGTGCAGACTGGCTACCACCAGTTTGACAACAGCTACGCCACCGACGCCATCAAACGCTTCCCCGACGTGTTCAGCGTCATCGGCATCGTCGACGAGACAAAGGAGAACGTCCAGGAGGACATGGAAGCGCTAAGAGCGCAGGGAGTACGCGGGTTCCGCATCGGAGTCGACTACGACGGGCCGCAGTGGGACAGGCTCTTCGAGGCGGCCGCGAGGACCGGGCAGGCCATGTGTCCGATCACCCATCCCGCCGGAGCTCCCGCCATCAAGGAAATGGCCGCCAAGCACCCCGACACGACGGTCGTCGTCGACCACATGACGCGAGTCGGGGAGATGGAGCCCATCAACGACGCGCACATCGCGCAGCTGACCGACATCGCGACGCTGCCGAATACCAACGTCAAGATTTCCCGGCTCCACGCCCTCGGCGACGGCCCGCCGCACGACGACCTCATCCCCATGATCAAGCAGGTCATCGACGCCTTCGGGCCGGAGCGGTGCATGTGGGGGAGCGACTCTCCCTACCAGGTCGTCAAGGAAACGATGGAAGACTCGATCTCCGTCGTACGCGACAAGCTCGGCCTCTCCGAGTCCGACCGCGACCAGATCCTGCGCGGCACGGCGGAGCGGCTGTTCTTTAGCTAACGGTCCTCACGAACCGGCAAGCTAACGCATCCAGTCGCGGGAGAGGCCGGGGAAGCCGGACGTCATTTCGGCGAGTCTTTCTTCAGGCACGTAGAAGAACCTGCCCGTAGCCCTCGCTGCCACGGTCCCGTCGGGTAGAACCAACTCCGCCTTAGCCGTCACCATGCGACGATTCGTCTCGACGTGCTCGGCAACGGCGGTTACTTCCTGTCCGACGAAGACCGGCTTGCGGAAGTGGACGTCGATTCCGGCAGTCATTGACCAGCGGTTGTGGGTAATGATCGAGACCCGGCTCATGACCTCGTCGAGTAGAGAGGTGATGATGCCTCCGTGCAGGTAGCCGGGAAACCCTTGATACTCTTCCATGGCGGTAAATTTCGCCACGACGCGGTTATCCTCGCGCTCCATGTGAAGCTTGATACCAAAGGGGATGCGAGGCCCACAGGCGAATCAGAGGCCGTAGTCCGTAACGTCGT
>JAPPDQ010000187.1 GCA_028875495.1 Chloroflexota bacterium | reverse complement strand
GGTGAGCTTGTCGAACCATGAACGACCCTTCGACAGGCTCAGGGTGAACGGAGTTTTTAGACACCCTCTCACACAGCATCGTTCGAGCAAGCGGACGTGAAGGCTACTTCCCACTACCTTTTGCGTCAACTCTGAGCGCGTGCGCCAACGCCTCCGCTATCACCACGCTCTCCATAATATGGTATCGTTCGGCCACACCTAACTATTCGAGATGAACGGCGTTATAATGGCAACTCATCGGCACATTCTTCGTGAAATTACTTTCACGAAGAGCATCGGCTTGTCCTAAGGAGGCTCCATTGCAAAGCACCGATCAGGCGCACCAGGTCGCGCAGAGCATCGTCGAGAACATCAAGAAGATCATCATCGGCAAGGACAGCGCCGTCGAGCTCGCCGTCGTAACCCTGCTCTGCCAAGGGCACGCACTCATCGAGGACGTTCCGGGCGTAGGCAAGACCATGCTCGCCCGGAGCCTCGCCCGCTCCACCGGATGCACCTTCCGCAGGATCCAGTTCACCCCCGACCTCCTGCCGAGCGACATCACCGGCGTCTCCATTTACAACCAGCAGAGCGGGGAGTTCGAGTTCAAGCCGGGCCCGATCCTTTCGCAGCTTGTCCTCGCCGACGAGATCAACCGCGCGACCCCCAAGACCCAGTCCGCCCTCCTCGAGTCCATGGACGAGCAGCAGGTCACCGTGGAAGGGATAACGCACCTGCTGCCCGCGCCGTTCACCGTGATGGCTACCCAGAACCCCATCGAGTACGAGGGGACATTCCCCCTCCCCGAAGCCCAGTTGGACCGCTTCCTGACCACCATCAGGCTCGGCTACCCCTCCATTGAGCAGGAGCTTGCCATCGTAAGCAGCCAGGAGCAGGCCCACCCGATCGACAGCCTCGAAGAGGTCGTCACCGCCGAGCAGATTCTCGATGTCCAGCAGAGCGTGAGGAGCGTCTACGTCGACGACCTCATCCGCGAGTACATCGTCACGCTCGTCGACAGATCGCGGACGCACCCCGACGCCGCCCTTGGAAGCTCACCGCGCGGGTCTCTCGCGCTCTTCCGGGGCGCGCAGGCCCTCGCCCTCATCAGGGGCCGAGACTTCGCCCTCCCCGACGACGTGAAGGAACTGGCCGAGCCGATGCTCAGCCACCGCATCATCGTCTCGCCCGCGGGCAGGATGAGGGGCGTCCAGAGCTCCGATGTCGTGGCGGCCCTCGTTGAGGAGGTCCCCGTTCCGGGCGCGCAGCCCGCAGGATGGTTCAAGAGGTGAAGCAGCGTCTGGCCCGCCTCACCGTCCGACCGTCGATCAGGTTCCTGCTTGTCGCGGTCCTGCTCGTCATCGCGGTCTTCACGGGAATGGCAACGGGCTTCGACCTCTTCTATCGACTCACCTACATCCTTGTTGTCACCCTCATCGTCAGCTACCTCTGGGTCCAGCTCATGCACCGCTCCCTGCGGGTAGAGGTGACCGGCAGGCCCCGGCTCGCCCGCGTGGGCGACGAGATCCTCGAGACCGTCACCATGCACAACAACGCCGCCTTGCCCAAGTACGCCATCGAGGTCTCCGACCTGGCCGACATCCCCGGCCACAGGGGAGGCGTTGCCGTCAGCATCTCCTCGCTCGACCACGCCATGTGGACGATGCACATACAGACACGGACGCGCGGCATGTACCATCTCGGCCCCATCCGAGTCGTCGCCCGCGATCTCTTCAACCTCTTCAGCAAGAGCAGCGAGTTCGGGGAGCGTGACGAAATAACCGTCCTGCCGAGAGTGCTCGAACTCCCCGGCTTCGAGGTCCCCACCGCGCAGCTGCACGGCGATTCTTCGACCCGTCAGCGATCACAGAGCGTGACACCCCACGCCTCGTCCGTGCGGGACTACGCCCCCGGCGACGCCCTCAGCCGCGTCCACTGGAACAGCACCGCCCGAATGGGCAAGCTCATGTCCAAGGAGTTCGACCTTGGTCGCGCCAGTGAGATATGGGTCCTCGTCGATCTCGACCGCACCGTTCAGGCCGGAGAGCTGGAGGAGAGCACCGACGAGTATGCAGTCACCATGGCGGCATCCCTCGTCAAGCGACACATAAGCGCCGAGCTCCCGGTCGGACTCGTCGCCTTCGGTGACGAACGGTACTTCCTCCCCGCCGAGACCGGTCTCGGACAGTCCGACCGCATCATGCAGTACCTCGCCCTCGCCAAGGCGGAGGGCGACACGCCGCTCAACGAGGCCCTCGCCGACTACGAGCCGCTCTGGGGCCATAACGCGACGCTTATCGTCATAACTCCCTCGCCTCGCGTCGACTGGGTCGTTGGCTTGAGCGAGCTCATGAGGCGTGGCGTCCGCATCACCGTTATCCAGCTTGACCTGGAGTCCTTCGGGGGCATCGGCGACGTGGCGGAATCCCAGGAAGAGATGCTCTCGCGAGGCATCCCGCAATTCTACATTCGGCAGGGTGACAACATCGTCGAGCAGCTATCCAATCGGGGTGGCTTGAACGGCGCTCCCACCGCCAAGTCCGACCGGCAAATCTTGGCAGGCGTATGACAACCACCAAGGTAACACTCTCTCAACCGACCGATGTCGACCTGAATCCGCCCGACTGGCTGGGCCAGCTAAGCAATCTGGCGCGAAGGTTCTCCCCCAGCGAGGGATGGGACACCTTCCTGCTGATGTACCTGGCCGTCGGAATCTCCGCGTGGGTCGTGCGAGAGGCCGACTTCGTCTCCACGCCCGGTCTCATGGGAGTCATCTTCGTCGCCTGCCTGGTTGGAATGCTCATGGCCAAGGTGCGGGGGCTTATCTGGCCCATCCCCTACGTTGCAGGACTCCTCATCGGCCTCATCGTCGCCACCTACCAAACGGCCACCCTGCTCGAAGACCAGATCGCCATCACCGGCCTGTTCACCGTCTGGGACAGGGTGCGCGAGTGGTACGACGTTGCCGTCACCGGAGGCATCAGCCGCGACCTCCTCCCGTCCACCCTCTATCTGCTCCTTCTCGCCTGGCTGCTCGGCTACATTAGCTCGTGGTTCCTGTTCAAGTGGACGAACCCCTGGATCGGTCTGATGCTGAGCGGAGTCACCCTCCTGACGACCCTGAGCTTCCTGCCCGACCAGTTCGACTCGCGCTTCTTCATCTTCGTCTTCATCGCCATGCTGCTCGTGGCCCGCGTCAGCATCGTCCAGCGGGATGCCCTGTGGTCGAAGCTGGATATAGGCGCGATAACGAAAATACGTGACCGGGTGCTGAGCGCGCCGGTCATCCTGGTCGTGACCGCCATCATCCTCATCGCCGCCATCGGCGCTCCCCTGCGCGTCTACGTCGTGCGTACCGCCATCGACGTGTGGAACTGGGGCCGCGACCCGCTGACCGTCTTCGAGGACGACTTCGCCCGCCTCTTCTCCGGCATCACCTCGAAGAACGACGTGAACGGCCGCTTCTTCGGGAACACCCTGCCTTTCATAGGCAAGATTTCCTTCGGCGGCGACGTCGTGATGGTCGCCAATTCCCAATCGCCAACGTATTGGCTCTCACGAAGCTACAGCCACTACACCTCCAAGGGCTGGATAGCCGGCAAGACCATCAAGTTCAACGTCGGTCCCGAAGGTTTGCCCCCTCCGCCCCACGAGTCCGATAACCGCGAGCTGGCCTTCCAGCGCGTGCAGCTCACCTTCGACAGCGATGAACTATTCGTCGGCGGCAACGTCGACTGGGTCAGCCACGACGCCGTAGTGGAGACGCTCGAGCCGAGGGTGTTTCACATCGACCTGAAGAACCCGATGCTCGACAGCGAGCTTCCAGCCGATATTCAGGAGCTCGCTGCCGAGTTGCGCAATCTGTTGAATCCTCCCCCGAACCGGTTCATCGAGTCGCTCATCGCCGAAGTCATGCCCGACGATCTGATAATTCTAGATGTCATACCGGGCAGCGAGTCCGAACAGTGGCGCGATCAGAAGGCCGTCACCCTCCGGCGGAAGGACCCCGAGATACCGGAGGTCGTCAACTGGGAATTCAAGCAGACGCAGCCTCAGGATGAGCCCTATACCCTGTATTCCTTCGTGTCTCAGGCATCCAACAACCAACTGCAGGAGGCCGGTGACGAGTACCCCAGCTTCATAACCGACCACTATCTCCAACTCCCGATTACTCTGCCCGACCGTGTCCGTGATCTGGCGGAACGCATAACCGAAGGCGCTGCGACGCCCCTCGACAAGGCCCTGGCAGTCCAAAGCTACCTGCGAAGCGAGGGCGGGTTCGAGTACTCGCAGGATATCGAGTCGCCTCCCCCGAACGCCGACGGCGTGGACTGGTTCCTGTTCGAGACCAAGACGGGGTACAGCGACTACTTCGGCTCCTCGATGACCGTCATGCTCAGGTCGGTCGGCGTGCCCGCGAGAATGGCCGCCGGCTATGCTCCCGGCGAGTTGGACATTACCGGGCGCTGGGCCGTCCGTGACAGGGACAGCCATGGGTGGACTCAGGTCTACTTCCCCGGACACGGCTGGATCGATTTCGAGCCTACCACCGCCTGGGACCCCATCGACCGTGGGGAGCTAACCGTCGATATCACCGATACGGGGGAGGAAGACGCCGAAGACCCCCTGGCCGATTTCTTGGATAACATTACCTCTGAGGGCTCCATGTCACTCGAAGAAGAGTGCGAGCTGCTCGAACAGGCCGATCCCGAAGAGGCGGAGGCCCTCGGCTGCGACGACCTGCTGGAGCCTTTACCCTCCGGCCCCGGCGCCGTCCAGGCCGGCTGGCAGCCCAACGCCCTGGCCGTCCCCGCCGGGATCGCGCTCATTGCCTTGGCATCTGTCTGGCTGCTCGTCTGGCTGATATGGAACATCGGCCTCGGCAGGGCAGGCATAGCGGAGCGCTACTACATCAAGATGGCCCGACTCGGCACGCTTGCGGGCGTCCGCCGACAGCCCTACCACACGCCGATCGATTACGCCGTCGCCATCGGCGACGCCGTCCCGGCGGCGTCTTCCGGCGCGCAGGCCGTCGCCTGGACCTTCGCGATCGGACGTTACGCGCACATAGAGGAATCCGACGAGGATATCGAAAGCCTCCGCGAGCACTGGAAGAAGATTCGCGGCGGCCTTATTTCCAGGACCTTCAAGCGTATCCTCCCAGTCGGCCGGTACCGCGTATGACGGCGATGACCTACGACATATTCGAGACACCCCACGGCTGGGTCGGCGTCCTTGCCTCGGAACAGGGAATCCGCCGAACCACCCTCCCTGAACCGACCATCGAGGCTTGCCTGGACAAGTTGGGTGAGGCGGTGGACGACGCCGAGCGTACCCCCGACAGGTTCGTTGAGCTCCGTCACAGGATCGAACGGTTTTTGGACGGCGAGAACGTGGACTTCTCCGACGTGCCCATCGACGTGGAGGACGCCTCGCCATTCCATCGGGCCGCGTGGCAGGCCTGCAGGACGATTCCCGCCGGGGAGACGAGGCCCTACCGCTGGCTAGCGTCCGCCGCCGGACGCCCCAACGCTCCGCGCGCGGCAGGACAGGCCATGGCGAGAAACCGACTTCCCTTCCTCATCCCCTGCCACCGCGTGATCGCGAGCGATGGGTCGTTGGGCGGCTACGGAAGCGGCAGGACGCGCCTCGAACTGAAGAAGCGTCTCCTCGACATGGAGGCCCGGTTGTAGGCCGACAGAGCCTTTCCAAAGTCCGTTCGTGGTGAGCCTGTCGAACCACGAAGAGGGCCTTCGACAAGCTCAGGCCGAACGGGATACGACGACCTGAGCACAACAATGGGAAGGCCGTGGCAGGCGGTTACGCAGCCGGCGCCGCCTTCTCCCGGACGCTCACCTCACCCGCCTCGCCGACGTATCCCCTCAGGGCGCGCTGCAAATCGTCGTTGATCGACACCTTCAGCATCGGCCAGTCCATCGTAATCAGCCGGCCATCCACCGCTATCTCCAGCGTCACGTCCTCTTCGCCCTGATGCTCGACGAGGGCGGTCTTGATATCGTCGAGGATTTCTCTGTCTTTGTCGGGGTCGTCCCCCTCCTGGAGACGTATGACGAGTTGCTTGCCCGCTGAATGGGTGGTCGGTACCGCGGGTTCCTTCGCAGCGCCGTTCGGCGACGCGCTCTTCCGCGGGCCATACTCAGCCCCACCCTCGCGTACCGCGCCGACCGTTGTCACGCTTCTTCCGCCGTTCGGCGACGGCGCCCGGAGCGTCAGGTCCGGAGCGGGTAGGGGAGCAGGCGCTCTGGCTATGGGCTCCGTCGTCGTCACGTCTTCGTCCTCGGGTTCTTGCTCGTCCGGTCGCACGTACGCCTCCGCTCTCTGACATGAAAGACTGATTCTATCGTCGTCGCGGACACGCACGGTCACCGCGAGCGTCACCAGCGTGCCCGGCTCCCAAAGCTCGCCCGACACCGCCAGCACGTCCTCCCATACGAACACATCCACGCTCCCGCCCAGCAGAGCGACCTTGACGATCAGGAACCGCTTTCCATTCCTCGTGAACCGCTCCTCGGACGACGACACCTGGCCGTTCACGACCACGCCTCGGCGGCCCGCAAGCTCTGCCGTCACGTCGCTGACCGAGATGATCGCCCTTCCGTCGTTCGCCGCCACCATCGCGTCGAACTCTTCGTTCCCGGAAACGGCGAACCCCAGCAGCTCTTCCTCCCACTGGCTCTTCTCCATCGTGGGCGTCTCCACGTTGGGCAGCTCGATGTTCGTCAGCGGCGTCGGCACCGATTCGCCGAGCATGTCGAACATCGAGGTCTGGTCGGAGCTCCTCAGCCGCGCCTCACTCTCGGCCACCGCGAGGATGCGGTCTATCGAGTCGAGAATAGCCCCACGGTCGCCGAACCTGTCGAACGCTCCGGCCTTGATGAGGCTTTCGAGGTTCTTCCTGTTCAGGCCACTTGCGTCCACCGCGCGGCAGAACTGCTCGATGCTCTCCACCGGCTCTTTCAACGACGATCTCGACTCCACGAACTCCTCGATGGCCCCCGTGCCCACGTTCTTGATCGACGCCAGACCCGCCCGGACGCAGAACTGCCCGTCCTCGGCCACCTCGATGGAGTAGAACGGCTCGCTCTTCAGAATGTCCGGCGGAAGCACCGGGATCTTCAGCCGTTTGCACTCGCTGATGATCGACGTGACCTTGTCGAAGTTCTCCGAAAAGGCGTTCAGCAGACACGCCATGTACTCCGGCGGGTAGTTGGCCTTGAAATATGCCGTCCAGTAGGAGATCAGCGCGTAGCAGACGGCGTGCGCCTTGTTGAATGCGTACCCGGCGAAAGGCTCGATGAGAGAAAACACCCGCTCCGCAAGCTCCTGCTCATACCCCTGCGCGACCGCTCCCGCGATGAACTTCTCCCGCTCCTGCGCCATGACCGCGGCGATCTTCTTCCCCATCGCCCGCCGCACGCTGTCGGCCTCACCGAGGCTGTATCCGGCGATCTTTTGCGTTATCAGGAGCACCTGCTCCTGGAAGACGATGATGCCGTAGCTCTCCTCCAAGATCTCCCGCAAATCGTCGTGCAGGTACTGCACGGGAGCCCGCCCGTGCTTGGCGTCGATGTACGAACCGATGTGGTCCATCGGCCCCGGACGGTACAGCGCGATCATCGATGCGATCTCTCCGAAGTTCGCCGGCTTCAGCTCCTTGATGTACCGCGTCATGCCCGCGCTTTCAAGCTGGAACACGCCGCCCGTCTCGCCGCGCGACAGCAGCTCGTACGTCTTCGGGTCGTCCAACGCCAGGGTGCGATGATTAACGTCCGCCCCCCGCGTATCCCGGATAAGTTCGCGCGCCTTCGCGAGTATCGTGAGGTTGATGAGCCCCAGGAAGTCGATCTTCAGCAGTCCAAGCTCTTCCACCGGGTCCATGGCGTACTGCGTCGTCGGCAACGAGCTTCCGTCGTCCTCGCCACCCCGTCCCGACGCCTGCATCGGAACGATCTCATCCAACCGCTCGCCCGACATGACCACACCCGCCGCGTGCGTGCTCGAATGCCGCACGATCCCCTCAAGCCCCCTCGCCTTGTCGACCAGTTCCTTTATGGACGGGTCGGCGTCGTAGATTTCTTTGAGCTCCTCGCTTGACTCCAGGGCCTCGTCGAGCTTGATCTTCAGACGGTTCGGGATCAGCCTCGCCACCCTGTCGACCTCGACGTACGGCATGTTGAGTGCCCTGCCCACGTCCCGCACCGAGGCCTTCGCCCCCATCGTCCCGAACGTGATGATCTGCGCCACGTGCTCGGAACCGTACTTGTTGACGACGTACCGGAGCACTTCCTCGCGCCGGTCGTCCTGGAAGTCCATGTCTACGTCCGGCATCTGCTTGCGCTCGACATTCAGGAACCGCTCGAACACCAGCGAGTAGGTCAGCGGGTTCACGTCAGTCACCCCGACGAGGTACAGCACCAGACTCGCCGCCGCGCTCCCACGCACCGCCAGCTCGATGTTGTTCCGTCTGACAAACTGCGCGATGTCCCAGACCACCAGGAAGTACGTCGCGTACTTCGTCTGCCGGATCACGTCAAGCTCGTAGTCCAGCCTCTGGTGTTCCCGTTCGCCCGCTTCCGGTATCTTCTCGCGAAGGCTGTCCAGGCAGATCTTCCGCAGGTACTCGTCCGCCGACATCCCCGACTCGATCTCGAAGTGCGGCAGGTGAAGCTGCGAGAAGTCGATTTTCAGATCGCACATGTCCGCGATCTTCTGCGTGTTCGCCACCGCGTCCGGCATGTCCGAGAACAGCTGCTGCATCTCCTGCGGACTGCGCAGGTAGTACGACGTGCCGTCAAACCGCATCCGCCTGTCGTCTTCGACGTTCGTGTTCGTCTGGATGCACAGGAGGATGTCGTGCAGATGGTGCTCTCCCGGCATCGTGTAGTGCGAGTCGTTGGTGGCGACCAGGGGCGTGCCCGTCTCGCGGTGCAGGTCCATCAGCCCGGCGTTGATCGCCGGCAGTTCGGGCACCCCGTCGTGCTGCATCACCTCTAGGTAGTAGTTGGGGAAGCGCTCACGGTACCACGCGATAGTCCGCTTCGCCTCGTCCATCCGCCCCTGTGCGATGAGGGTCGGCAACTCGCCGCTCGGACACCCCGTCAGCAGGATGAGGCCGTCGCTGTGCTGCTCAAGGATGTCCCGGTCGACGCGGGGCTTGTAGTAGTACCCCTCGAGGTTCGCCTTCGTGACGAGCTTGATGAGGTTCCGGTATCCCGCCTCGTTCTTCGCCAAGGCGGTCAGGTGGTACCGCTCCTTGTCGTCCGGCGTGCGGTCGAACCGGCTCCGCAGGGCCACGTACAACTCGCACCCGATGATCGGCTTGATGCCGCCCGCCGTAGCCGTCTGGTAGAAGTCTATCGCCCCGTACAGCCCGCCATGATCGGTCATCGCCAGGCTGTTCATCCCGAGATCCACGCACCGGTCAACCAGCGATTCGACCCTGCTCAGGCCGTCCAACATGCTGTACTCGGTATGCGTGTGCAGGTGCGTGAACACGATCGATGCAAGCCCTCAAGACGGCCGACGGTGCGCGGAAAAGGCCGGTGGTGAGCGCATTATAGCAACACCCGCCCCTAACCCCGTCAAGAGCGAAATCGCCGGAAACCCCTCGCCGCACTCCACACAAAAAGACGGGGCGGTCTAGTCGACCGCCCCGCCGCGATTTTGCCCCTTATTTCTATCGACAGCGCTCTCCTATCAGGCGATGCGAGTCAAATCAGGTCGTCCACAGTCACATTGAGCACCCTGGAAATTGCAGCCAGAGTCTTCGTCGATCCAGAACGTTTCCCGGTCTCTATCTGCGAGAGGTATACGGGGTTGATCCCGGCATTAGCAGCCAATTCCTGTTGGGTCATGCCTCGATAGCTGCGATACACGCCTATTGGCCCTTCCCCGGCAACGATCCGGTCAACCACCTCGATGGGAAACGACTCGTCCCCCTCGCTCTTGGCGAGGTCGTACAGTTCCTCGTCACTGAGCAACTCGTCGGCATCTCCGTTTGCCAGTCGCTCATACTCGCGCCATGGGATCACCGCATAGGCCGGCTGTCCGACATCATCGAAAATAACCTGAGTTTTAGCCATAGCCACCTCCTATCGTCGATACGCCTGTCCGCGCGAGGCAATTCTGAGCACATCAATGATCCCGGCTTTATTGTCCCGCTCAAAGATGATCCGGTAGTCGCCGACACGAAGACGATAGCCGGTTCGGCCTCTCAATTTCGCAACGTCGATATCTCGCCGTTCGGGAGTCTCAGCCAGTTTGTCCAGTTCCCGCCGGATGCGCCGTATATACCGGCGAGGCATCTTCCTCAGGGCACCTATTGCATGCCTCCTCATTCTGAGTTCGTACATCGGCTGGCTCTATAGGAGAATATAGCATATAGCTATGTTTATCAAGCGCATAGCTATATGCGCCTTTGAGTTATGCCAGTACTTCCGCAGAGGCTTGAGACAATTGGACTACCGTCATACCGGCGAAGGCCGGTATCCAGAGGGGTAGACGTGCGAGTTCGACAGTGTTGCAGGTAAGCCTGAACGTCACGCCATCCAGCAAGGTACTCAAATTCAACCGAAAGCAGGGATGTAAGAATCCTACTCCGCGCCCTCTGTGGTGAATCCCCAGAACCTAGTCGTAGTAGTCCGGCATCGGGGGCTGGCCGGGCTGTGGCTTCTCGATGATGTCCGTGATCAGCGACTCCGTAGTCAGCACCATCGCAGCAAGGCTCGCCGCGTTCTCCACGGCCGACCGCGTCACCTTCGCCGGGTCGGCAATGCCGAGCTCCAGAAGGTCGCCGTACTCGCCGGTCTCCGCGTTGTAGCCCCACGATCCCTCGCGCTGCAGCGTCTCCCAGAGGACGACCTCGCCGGACACTCCCGTATTCTCGGAAATGAGCTTCAGCGGGGCTTGCAATGCCGTCTTGAGGATGCGTATTCCTGTCTGCTCGTCGGTCGTCGGCAGATCGAGGGAATCGAGCGACTCTGCGGCCCGTACGAGCGTCACTCCGCCTCCGGGCACGATGCCTTCCTCGACCGCCGCCCTCGTTGCTCCAAGCGCGTCCTCGATGCGCTGCTTCTTCTCCTTCAACTCAACCTCGGTCGCCGCGCCTACCTTGAGGATAGCGACACCGCCGGACAGCTTCGCCAGCCGCTCTTCCAGCTTCTCTCGGTCGTAGTCCGAAGTCGTGTCTTCGATCTGCGACCGTAGCTGGCTCATGCGGCCTGCGACCGCCTCCGGCGATCCTCCGCCGTCCACTATCGTCGTATCGTCCTTCGTCGAGACCACACGCCGCGCCCGGCCCAGGTCCTCGATGGTGATCGAGTCGAGGTTCCGCCCGACGTTCTCGCTGATGACCGTCGCCCCGGTGAGTATCGCCATGTCTTCGAGCATCGCCGTCCGCCGGTCGCCGAAGGCGGGAGCCTTGATCGCCAGCGCCGTGAACGCCCCGCGCAGTCTGTTGACCACGAGTGTGGCGAGCGCCTCGCCCTCGATGTCCTCCGCGATGATGACGACGTTCTTGCTGATCTGGACGATCTTCTCCAGCGCCGGAACGAGCTCGGACACGGCAGAAATCTTCTTGTCCGTAATCAGGATGAACGGGTCCTCGATCTCCGCGATCATTCGCTCCTGGTTCGTGGCGAAGTACGGCGAGATGTAACCCTTGTCGAACTCCATCCCCTCGACGTACTCCTGCTCGTACTCGAGGCCCTTCGACTCCTCGACCGTGATGACGCCGTCCTTGCCGACCTTCTCGATTATGTCGGCTATGATCTCGCCCATCTCATCGTCGTGAGCCGCCAGCGCGGCCACCTGGCCGATCTGCTCACGCCCTGACACCGGCTGCGACATCCCCCGGATCGAGTCGCGCATCACGCCGACTCCCTGGTCGATGCCCTTTTTCAGCAGCATCGGATTCGCGCCCGCGGCGATGTTCCTGAACCCCTCGTGGATGATCGCCTGCGCCAGCACCGTAGCCGTCGTCGTGCCGTCGCCCGCGTTGTCATTCGTCTTGCTCGCAGCCTCCTTCAGAAGCTGCGCGCCCATGTTCTCGTATGGGTCTTCGAGCACGATCTCCTTCGCAATCGTGACACCGTCGCTCGATACCTTCGGCCCTGCGAAATCGTCGTCGATCACGACGTTCCGGCCACGCGGTCCGAGCGTCACCCCGACCGTCTCGGCCATGAGGTCGATTCCACGCTTGATCGCCGCTCGCGCGTCGTCGCTATGCTCCATCTGCTTTGGCACTGTCCCGTCCTCCGTGTGATTCTATGGCTATGCGGCTCCGCTGCCTATTTGACGACCAGTATGTCGTCCTCGCCGATGATCAGATACTCCTCGCCGTCCTGCTTGAACTCCGTTCCGACGTACTGCGGGTAGATGACCGTGTCCCCGACCGACAGGTCCACCGGAATCCGCTCACCGGCGTCCGTCAGCCGACCCGGCCCGATTGCGATAACCTCGCCCTCCTGCGGCTTCTCCTTCGCCGTATCCGGGATGAATATGCCGCCCGCGCTCATCTCTGCCGCCTCCTCCGACGGCTTCACAACCACCCGGTTCCCCAGGGGCGCATACGTGATCTCTGACATCCTCATTCTCCTCCGAAACGTACTGCGTCAAACGTGATTAGCAGCCGCCAAAAGCGACTGCTAACGTAAATCCTAGATTAGCCCTCACGACCTGTCAATAAATCGCCAAGGCCGACAATCGCATAACCCCCTCCCTCGTTCGCGGCAGAGGGCGATCTATTCCCGCTCCTGTCCCTGGGGCTGACAGGGGTAGGTAAACCGGGTTTGTAGCTACGATTCGGCTCCGTCTCACTGTCATTCCGAACGTAGCGAGTAATCTGAAATCCATCACTGCAAGACCGGTTAGTCGGCGCGCCATCCGCATCCTCGCCGACAGGATAGGAATTCTCCATATCGGCGCTGTCTTAGGAAGAGCATTTTAGATTCTTCACTCCGCTTCGCTGCGTTCAGAATGACAGTGGCGGGGTTGCTTTTAAAGAGGGGCAATAGCTGAATACCTACCCCTGTCAGCCCGTCGTGGGAGAGGGACGGGCTGAGGGTGAAAGGCCCCTATTGCCTCCAGTCGTGACGAGGCCTCCATCCCAACAGTCGCTGCGCCTTTTCCGTACTGATCACGCTCGCCGTGCCGTCCAGCCCTTCTCGTATCTCCACCCGGTCGCCGAAGTTGTTCTTCACAAGGTCAATCGTTGGCTCACTGAACCTGCTCGTAGACTGGGCGATCATGAACGCCTCATGCTCCTCTATCTCCGCATCGAGGGCCAATACGTGTGCCTCCGCCACGTCCCTGGCGTCCGCGTAGGCCCACATCACCAGGGTCAGGGGACTCTCCGGCGTCGGAGCCGGCCACGGGAACTCCGCCTGCACTTCCGGCCGAGCCACATTGGTGAACCGCAGGCTGACGACGGTGGTGTCCGAGTTGCGCGCGATCATCCTGCCGATATCCTCCCCAACGAGCTTTGACAGTCCGTACGGCTCGAAGGGCATCATCGGATGCTCCTCGTCCAACGGCAGGTACTCCGGCACGAAAGCGCTCCCGTCGTGCGCCCACCCCATGCCGAAGGCGCTGGAAGAGAACACCACCCGCCGCAGTCCCAGCTCCGCCGCCGATATCATGATGTTGAACGTGCTTGTCACGTTATTCTCGAAAATGACCCTCGGGTCATCCCCCATCGGGCCGGGGATGGCTCCCATGTGGACGACCGCTTCCGCATCCTTGAGAATTGCCTGCGCCGCCTCGCCATCTACGAGGTCGCAGCGCACAAACTCTGTTGGGAGGTCATCGGTGGCCAACTGGTCTGTTGCCAGGACCTCCCGGCCTTGGTCCACCAGCAGTTGCGCCACCCTGCACCCCAGCCTACCTGCCGCTCCGGTTACTACGATCATCTCTTTCTCACGCACTACCTAACCCAGCAGGAAAAGAACGCCCCCCTCGCGTAGAGGTTCGTCTATCACCCGAGGCCAGCCCTACCAGATTCTTACGCTGAACCCTCTTCCTTGCTGTGGCGCCGGTGGATTTCGTCTATCGCCACGTCGAGCTCGTCCCACTGGCGCTGTATCGTCGAGCGCAGCCGCATATTCTGATACGCGCCCCAGACCGTCATCGCGGGGGGCACCACCAGTACGGAGACTATCAGCGAGTACGCAATCGTTATCGCCGCCGTGATGCCGAACTGCTGGGACGCGGCCAGCGGCGAGGCCGCCAGCACTCCGATCCCGAGCGCCGTCGTCAGCGCGGAACCCAGCAGCGCCGAGCCGGTCGTCGCCAGCGTCTGGACGGCAGCCTTCTCCGGGTTGCGCAGGCGAGTGAACTCTTCACGGTAGCGATGGATCATATGGATGGTGTAATCAACCCCGATCCCAATCGAAAGCGCCGTGATGATCGACGTAATGATCGTGTATGGGATATCCAGCAGCGCCATCGTGCCCAGCACCGAGATGAGGACGAGCACGGTCGGCCCCACTGCCACCAGGGCCAGCGCGGGCTGCCGCACCGTCAGCCAGAAGAAGAATGCGAGGACGAGGAGGGCCACCACGATGGTCGTCGCGATCGACTCCGTCTGCCGGTCTCTGATGGCGTCCGTCACCGCAAATGAGATGATGGTGTCCGAAGTTGCCGTGATCGCGTCGTCGTCGCCCGACCAGAGCTCTTCCAGGTCTGCCGGGAGCGCTCTGCTTGCCTCCGGGTCGCCCGTGAAGGCAGGGAATTGGACCAGTATGGTGTCGATGCCGTTCGGATCATTTACAAGCACGTGAGAGAGAATGGGTTCCTTCGCTTCGAGCTTGTCGATGAACTCCTGCATCAACATTGGGTCGAGCCGGACTCCCGCGGAGGCTTCCTCGAACAGCGCCGCGAGCTCCGGGTCGTACTTGTCGCCGGGTGCACCGCTGTCGGTAATCCAGTCCTGAATGAGCAGATCGTACGACGTCACAATCGGTCCCGCCGCCGCCGCCGGACGTTGCCGGTCGTCCTGGAAGGCGATCTCGAGGTCCTGCAGATTCAGGAGAGTGCGAGTCTCCGTGGCCTCGGCCTTCACGAGAACACTGGTAATCTCCGTTGAGCCGCCCACGGCCGTGTCCAGGGTGTCCAGGTCCTCCAGCACACTGCCGCCCCTCGGAAGCAGATCGCGGATGCTGAATTCCGACTTGATGCCGGTGGCCGCATACCCCAGCCCGATCGTCACCGCAACCACGACGATGATGTAGGGAGCGGGCCTCCGGGTGACCTGCCTCCCCAGGAACTCCGCCACCCGCTCGATGCCGGGCAATGCCCCCGAAATCGGACGGGGCGGCCGCAACGTGCCGCGCGCCTCGCGCCGACGGTCGATGATCGTCCGCCCGGCGGGAATCAGCGTGAGCATCACTATCAGGCTCAGTCCGACGCCCATCCCCCCGATGACGCCGAAATCGCCCACGATCTCAAGCGGGGAGAACAGGCCCACCAGCAGGCTGACGATGGTTGTCACCGCCGCCAGAACCAGCGGAATTGTGACGTTTCGCAGCCCTATCTGGACGGCTGCCGCCACCCCCTCGCCCTCGTTGCGCTGCTCGCGGTAGTGCGAGACCGCCTGGATCGCGTAGTCCACCGTGAGGCCGATAACGATGATCGGCACTATCGAGGTCAGGGCGTTCGG
>JAPPDQ010000619.1 GCA_028875495.1 Chloroflexota bacterium | reverse complement strand
AGCGCCGATCCTGGCCAGCATGTCGCGCTCCTCGGGGCCGTGAGGCCACTTGAACCACGGCAGGTACACCCCGTCGGCGCCCTTCGCCCGGTGTGAGGCCGCGCCCGCTCGGTAATGGTCGAGATTCGCGTGAACGTCGCTGTCGCTTCCGACCTGATCGTGCAGCGTCGAGTAGACCTTGCACCCGTTCGCGTGTGCGGGATCGACGAGCCACTCGAAGGGGAGATCGGCGTCGAGTTGTCTGTCCTGATAGACCATGGGCACGACGAAATCCAGAGAACCCTGTTCGATCCACGCGATCACGTCCATGCCCGCCGCCATATTCCCCTCGCGCGTCGGGAGGACGCGAGCGCCCAATGCGATGGGCCTGCCGCGCTTGGCTCCTGCGGCCTCGACCGTCTTCCGCACCTCGGCCATATACTCGGTCAGGATGTGCGCTTTGTCCTCCGCCTCGTCGTCCTCGAAGTAGTGCGGCCAGAAGGTCCAGTCGATCTCAAAGCCGTCGATGTCGTACTCGTTGACCGTCTCCTCGATCAGGGCGAACCGCTCGGCGCGCACCTCCGGGTGCGTCCAGTCGAAGCCGTATTTTCCACGGCCCTTCAGGCACCATTCGGGATGGTCGATACGAAACTGCCAGTTGAACATCCAGCCGACCTCGTCGTCCTGATCTGCCGGGTCGGCCGAGTGCGATTGCCGCAGAGAGCCGAAGAACTCGATTCCCTTCTCGTGAGCGCGGTCGATCAGCACATTGAGTGGGTCGAGTCCTCTTTCGTTGAGGCTCTTGAGGTTCTCGTACGCCCTCCAGCCCGCGACCAGGGGGAACGACTCCAGATGGTCGCCCCAGCGTTCCCCAACATTCGTGTTGTGGAACATCGTCGGCCCCGCGCCGAACCCATACACCAGCGTGTCCGCTCCCGTACCCACGATCTCGTCGACCGGCTTCCAAGCGTCTTCGAGCCGGAACGGCGGGTCGTAGTAGTAGATGTACGAGTGCCGGGCGTCGTTGTAAAAGAGCAGTCGTCGTTCTTTCATGTCTTCCTCTCGTGAGACTACGATAATGATTGTCGATCTAGTGGCGGCCTCGCCGTGGCCGTCTCCGACATTGCTTCCAGCGATGCCGCAGCGTGGAGCAGGATACGATCGTTCAGGTGTCCCGCCGCAAGCTGGACGCCAATCGGCAGCCCGTCCGACGACTTGCCGAACGGCACGGAAATGGCGGGGTGTCCCGTCATACCGAAGGTTGCCGTGATGTTTGCCGCGTGTCCGGCTCCTGCCGTGCGACCGTCCACGTCCAGCTCGGCGCTGTCGTGATGAGGCGCGGTGACAGGTGAGGTCGGCAGCAGGAGCAGGTCGTGGTCGCCGAAGAAGGCTGTGACGTCCCGTGAGACCGAATCGTGCTTGTCGAACGAGGCAAGATAATCCGCCATCGACGGCTTGGGCAGGTTCAGGAGGGTGGATATCGAACCCGATAGCTTGTCTTCCCTACCACCCACGAACGGCTTGAAGTAGTGGTCGGCCTCCACGATCAGCATATCCATCGTGAAGTCGATGGGGAGCCGGTCGTGCCAGTCGAACCCGACCTCCTCCACCACACAACCCAGCGATTCCAGCGCAGCACCGGCCTTGCGAACGGTCTTCTGGATTTCCCCCATGACCGGATCGAAAGGCCCTTCGGTCATCATGCCCACACGCAGCGGCGGCAGTTCCACCCCGAACCACGGCATATCGTCCACACCTCGCCCGAGGGCGTACGGGTCGACGTGGTCGTGGCCGCTCATGACGATAAGCGACAAAGCGATGTCGCGCACCGACCGCGCTATGGGGCCGACGTGCATCCTGCGCGACATGATCTCTGGCCACGCTCCCGTTTGGGGGATCAATCCGTGCGTGGGCTTGTAGCCGACAGCGTTGCAGTAGTGAGACGGAAGCCTGTTCGATCCTCCTAGATCGGTCCCGATGCCGAGTGGCGAGAGTCCTGACGATATCGCCGCTGCCTCGCCCCCGCTTGAGCCGCCCGACGTTCGGTCGAGGTCCCACGGATTCAGTGTCCTGCCGAACAGGTCATTCACGGTCTCCGCCGCCAGAGCGAACTCCGGGCAGTTCGTCTTTCCGATGACTATCGCGCCCGCATCCTTGAGCCGTCGCACTGCCGTGGCGTCCGCATCAGGTACTCGGTCCGCATACAGTAGCGAACCTCGCGTGCTGCGGATGCCCTCAGTGTCGAAGACCTCCTTCACAGAGAACGGCACGCCGTGCAGAGGGCCGAGCGGGTCGCTCGTCATTACGGCGCTTTCAGCCGTGCGCGCCTGATCGAGCGCCGATTCGTTCGGCACGACGACGGCGTTGATAAGGGGGTTTATCGAATCGCTCCGGTCGAGGTGTGCTTGGACGACCTCCACCGGCGACACGTCCTTCGTTCGTATCCGTTCCGCCAGTTCGGTCGCGTCCGAGAAGACAAGCTCGGAGGTCATCGTCCGCTCCCTAGTACACCGAGTACCCGCCGTCGACGGGAATCGCCGTCCCGGTGACGTAGTCCGACGCGCTGCTTGCCAGGAATGCCGTAATCCCCGCGAAGTCCGATGGTACCCCCCAGCGTCCGTCAGGTATTCGCGCAGTGATCTGGGCATGTCGCTCAGGGAACCGCTCTTGCAGAGGCGCGGTCAGGTCCGTCTCTATCCATCCCGGCAGGATGGCGTTGACCTGAATGTTGTCCTTTGCCCATGCGATGGCGAGGCTCTTCGAAAGCTGGACGATTCCGCCCTTGCTTGCCGCGTACGGCGCGCCCCAGTCGAGGCCGAATATGGACGTCATCGAGCCGATGTTGATGATCTTCCCACCCCCCTGCCTGACCATGTGCGGGTACGCCTCGCGGCAGCACAGGAACGCCCCGCGCAGGTTCACGTCCTGCACGAGGTCCCAGTCCGCCGCCTCGTAGTCCTCTGGCCTACTGCGTACCGTCGTCCCCGCGTTGTTTACAAGGATGTCGAGCCGGCCGTAGCGGTCGACGGTCTCTGCCACGGCTGCCTTGATCGACTCCTCGTCGGATACGTCGAGTGAGACGCCTGACGCGTCCGAGCTCAGCGCCTGAAGCTCCTGCACGGCGGCCACGGTCTTGTCTGCGTTCCTCGCCGCCACCACAACGGAGGCATTCGATCCGGCAAGTCCCTTGGCGATCCCCAGACCGATGCCGCCGTTCCCACCCGTTACGATGGCGACCTTGTCCGTGAGATCGAACAGTTCCCGTGTCATACCCCGTCCTCGATAAAGTCCGCTCGTATTGCGCGCTGGAATGGTACTCCATCACGGTGCCGTCCGCTACACGCGATGAGCAGCGCCATGTGGTATCCTACACGCCCGCCTGACGCCTCGTACCGGCGGGTCACGCTGACCCAGACTCAAGGACCTCCCCGTTTCGTGAATCTTTCCGTCGTTCGACATCGCTTGGAGCAGCGCGAGGAGTCGTTATCCCCCTTTGCCGCCCGCTCGAAGGACAGCAGCCGAGAGACGCCCGAAAGCCCCTCGGACGTTCGCACCGAGTACCAGCGCGACCGCGACCGCATCATTCACTCCAAGGCGTTCCGGCGCTTGAAGCACAAGACGCAGGTATTCATCGCCCCATCGGGCGACCACTACGTCACGCGCTTGACCCATACCCTCGAGGTCGCCCAGATCGCCCGGACGATAGCTCGCGCGCTGAACCTGAACGAGGACTTGGCGGAGGCCATCGCGCTCGGTCACGACCTCGGCCACACCCCGTTCGGCCACGTCGGGGAGAGGGAGGTCGACGAGCTTCACCCTGCCGGGTTCACCCACGCGGGCCACAGCCTTCGCCTCGTCGAAAAGCTCGAACGGGAGGGTAGGGGACTGAACCTGACATTCGATGTCCGGCATGGCATAGCAAACCACTCCAAGCCCAGGGACGATGTCATGGGCGGCACGACACCGCACGACCTGACCCTTGAGGCGCAGATCGTTCGTCTCTCCGATGCTTTCGCCTATCTCAACCATGATATTGCAGACGCCTTCCGAGCGGGCGTACTCGATTCCGACGACATGCCAAAGGTCGTGACGGAACGGCTCGGCGAGCGGCATTCCAAGCGACTCGACGAGATGGTCACCGACGTCGTTTCCGCATCGTGGGGCGCCACGGGCGAGAGCGCTCTCGACTCTCACCCGTCCATCCGCATGAGCGATGAGATGCGGGAGACCGTCAACGTCCTGCGCGACTTCATGATCGAGCGATTCTACCTGCCCGAAAACGAGGGCGAGGAGGGAATCGCCGCGCGCGAGATCGTTCGCCTGCTGTACCGGCATTTCGACGACAATCGGAGTACAATACCCGGCGAGTACCATGACGAGGAGTGGGCGGTGGTCGACTACATCGCGGGGATGACCGATCAGTACGCCATCCGCATGGCCGAACGCATCGAACCCGGCATCGGCAAGGTCTTTGCCCTGAGAAGGGCCCGATGACCCCGAACGACCGAGTCCTCACCCGCCTCGTTCGTAACAAAACGAAGCTCATTCAAGAGCACCTCGAAGCGATGCAGCGCGATACTCACGGCGTGGAGTACGCCCGGTGGCGGCGAGAGGTCGACGATATCTGGAAGGGAGTGTTCGAGAACGTCAACGAGATGCAGCCTGACCCGCAGATGGAAACCCTGGAAGAGATTCGCGAGCTCTGGACGATGTACGTAGCACACTACGTCGGCGACGAATAGACGAGGCGCGATATGACGGAAATCACACCTGACCTCCCGCACGCTCGGCAGACCGCCCTCATGGCACACGCCATCGTTATACGTCTTAAAGAGATGGGCCTGCCGGAGGAGCTTGATGAGGACCTTGGAACGCTCTGCACCGACCTCGGAGACATCTGGGCCGCGCACAAGACCCTGTCCACCCGCCTTGATGACCTCGTCGAAAGCGCGAACGACTGGGAGTCCGTTGCCGACTGCCTCGTCGATCTCCGCGCTGCGATCGACCACATCGGAACGCACGTTGAGACTGCGGGCGAGCCTATCGATCGGGTGGCGCGATACGCCTATGAGCAGGTAGAGTCTTCGGAAAACGGTTCCGACGCCTGAATCGGACCGGCTGCGAGTTAAGACAACGGAGCGACTATGTCCGTAGTCGATGACATACGAGACAAGCTCGACATCGTCGAAGTAATTTCCGGCTACGTCCCGCTCAGGAAGGCCGGGCGCAACTTCAAGGCGCCCTGTCCCTTCCATACGGAGAAGACGCCCTCCTTCACCGTCAGCCCGGAGCGCCAGACGTGGCGCTGCTTCGGCGCGTGCGCCACGGGCGGCGACATCTTCAACTTCATCATGCGCAAGGACAACGTCGAGTTCGGAGAGGCGCTTCGGCGGCTCGCCGAAACTGCAGGCGTGGAGGTCTCCTCGCGACCGAAAGAGCAAGTGGACCTCGAAGAGTCACTGTTCCGCGTCAACCAGGAGGCGGCCCGCTTCTACAATGAGATGCTCATGTCACCGGAGGGCCGCGCGGCGCTCAAGTACCTCAACGACCGGGGCATCGACGCCAAGGCGATCGAAGAGTTCCAGCTTGGCTATAGTCCCAAGGGACGTGACCGGCTCAGGACACACCTCGCGACGCTGGACGCAAATCTGGGGCACGCCACTCAAGCTGGACTGCTCCGAAGCGACGACGAAGGAAACGTCCGCGACTTTTTCTTCGGGCGTCTCATGGTCCCGATCCTCGACCGCCGGGGTCGCGTCGCCGGATTCGGCGGTCGCTCCCTGGACGGCTCCAACCCCAAGTACATCAACACTCCCGCGACCCCGATCTTCGACAAGCAGGCCACCCTGTATGCCCTCGACAAGGCGGTCTCGGCCATACGTGAGCAGGAGACCGCCGTCATCGTCGAGGGGTACATGGACGTGATTGCGGCCCACCAAAACGGCCGAAAGAACGTCGTCGCCTCGATGGGAACGGCCCTCACCGAGCGACAGGTCTATCTCGTCCGAAGTTTGACCAAGACGGTCGTTCTTGCCCTCGACGCGGACGCTGCCGGTCAGGAAGCCACGCTCCGAAGTCTCGAGGCGTCGTGGCGCGCCATGGAGAGGCGCAGGTTCGGCCAGCGACAGGAGGTCGCCCTCCGCATTGCCGTCCTCCCCGAAGGAAGCGATCCCGATGACATCATCCGCGAATCGGTCGATCGCTGGGACGAAATAGTGAAATCCGCCGTTCCGTACATGGACTTCGTCATTCCCGCCATGGCGCGACGCCACGATCTGAGTACGCCTCAAGGGAAGGGCAGGGCGGCAGAGGCCCTCATGCCGATCATCCTCTCGATGGGCAACGCCTTCGAGCAAGACCGCTATTTCGGCCAGTTGGCGGACACCCTCGAAGTCACGCGCGATCAGCTTCAGGCCAGCATCGGGAAACTGCGTCCGGCTGCAAGGGAGCGTCGTCCTGCGGGCCCCCAGCCGGGAGCCCCGCCTTCGAGCACGACGGTGTCACCCCTCGCGTCCGGCGACCGCGATCCTTTGGAAGAGTTCGTTCTCAAGGCGCTGCTCCATTGGCCCGAACTGTTGGATGTTGTGAAAGACCATACGCCCGAAGAATTCCGTAGAACGGAGAACCGTGAACTATTTACTCAACTGCTCGCCGCAGGTACAATAGACGAGTTGCAACGCCGCCTCGATGAGTCCCTTGCCGAACACTTCACGCGACTGACCGAAAGTGACATAAAGCCCACGACCCGCCAATCGGCGCCACGGGCCATTCAAGACGCACTTGGTCGGTTGAAACAGCGGCACTTGAGAGACCGGCAGGCGGAGATACTGGAGTCCCTCGACATCGAACCGGGCGCTGAACTGCCCAAAGACATCGAAGACTCAATCGCAAGCGTCAACGACGAGCTTAAGGAAGGCTTCCTCGTAGGCGCGCGAGAAAAACCGCGTCGTTGACACCGTCGTATAATAGCTTGCCCTAGTTCGCAAACAGCAGACACAACACGGGAGGACACTGCATGGATATCGAGCGTCCCAAGCGACGTGACGATGATCGAGACTTTCTTAGGGATCTGGCCGGAGGAGGGTCGGACCAGATATTCCCTGTGGAGGGTTCTACCGATAAAAGAAGTATAGACGGCGACGAAGAAAACGGCATGATGAACCCGGCCGCCGCATCCACGGACGACTCCGGAGAGCCGTCCGACGCGGATGTAGAGGCCGAGCAGCGGGAAGAGGCCGAGGCGGAAGCCCAAGCCGCATGGCAGGAGAGCATCGAGTCGTCGGAGATGATCGACGACCCCGTCCGCATGTACCTGCGCGAGATCGGGCGCGTCAGCCTCCTGAAGGCCGCCGACGAGCGGCATCTGGCCCGCCAGATGGAGGCATCGAAACACATCGAGCGCCTCGAAGAAGAACTGACCAGCCCCGAAGGTCGTCCGCCCCGCGCATGGCAGGTCGTCAACCAGCTGCTGTCCCGTGCCGTCGAGGGTCAGGAGCTGGCGAATGCCTTGAGCAAGTACGGCGGACTGCCCGGTGGGTTGACATTCAAAGAAATCGTGAATGATGAACGGTTCCGCGGCGTGCTGGACGGAGACATCACCGAAGAGTTGATGATCTTCGCCGAGGACGCGATGAACGTCTCGCAGGACGAGGCCAAGCAGCTCATTCAGGAGCTCTCGCTGGACACTCGCCTCCTGCCGCCCGAAATCATATCGATGATCGACGACTCCGCCACGGTGGAAGACGTCAAGGAGCAGATGAACGAGATCGACTTCACGCGCCATCTCGACACGCACGAGATACTCTTCACCGGGTTCTTCGCGCGCGTCAAGGCCGAGGGCGAGACGGCACAGAACCACTTGGCCGAGGCCAACCTTCGCCTCGTCGTCAGCGTAGCCAAGAAGTACATCGGACGTGGCATGTCGCTCCTCGACCTGATCCAGGAAGGCAATATCGGCCTCATCCGAGCCGTCGAAAAGTTCGACTACCGCAAGGGCTACAAGTTCAGCACCTACGCCACGTGGTGGATCCGTCAGGCCATCACCAGGGCAATCGCCGATCAGGCCCGCACGATCCGCATACCCGTCCACATGGTCGAGACGATCAACAAGCTCCTGCGTGTGAGCCGCCGCCTCGTCCAGGAGTACGGCCGCGAGCCGAGCAGCGAAGAGATCGGATCTGGCATGGAGATAACCCCGGAAAAGGTGCGGGAGATTCTCAAGATTTCCCAGGAGCCGGTCTCCCTCGAAACGCCCATCGGCGAAGAGGAAGACAGCCACCTCGGCGACTTCATCGAAGATCGGAGCGCCCTCGCTCCGTCGGAGGCCGCCTCGTACCAGCTCCTCAAGGAGCAGGTCGACGACGTGCTCTACACGCTGAGCGAGCGCGAGGCCCGTGTCCTGCAACTGCGGTTCGGCCTGGAGGACGGACGCGGTCGAACGCTTGAAGAGGTGGGCCGCGACTTTGGCGTCACCCGCGAGCGCATCCGTCAGATCGAGGCCAAGGCCCTTCGCAAGCTCCGACAGCCCAACCGATCGAAGAAGCTGCGCGACTTCCTGGAATAGCCACGTGAGCGTTGCGGGACCGGCCAAGCCGAAAGTCGCGGTCGTCTACACATCGCCAGAGACCGTAATTGACGACATCGGTCGCGCCATGCGCCTGGCAGACTACCAGTCGCACTTGCCCGGCGATCTCGCGACGCTCCTGAAGATCAATATCTCGTGGCAGCACTACTACCCGGCGTGCTCCACCAGCCCGTGGCAGCTCGACGGCGTAGTCCACGCGCTCAAGAACGACGGCTACTCCGACCTTATCCCCGCGCACAACGGCACCGTTGTCGTAGATCCCGTAGAAGGCGCATTGAAGAATAAGCACGAGGCCGTCGAGCAAAAGCACGGCCTCGAGAGCGTTTTCCTCGACTTTCCTCCCGCCAAGTGGGTGGACTTCAAGCCCAAGTCCAGGATGATCACCCTCGACGACATCTACCCGGAGGGCTTCCAGGTCCCGGAGATGTTCTTCGGCAAGAACATCATCCACCTGCCGACGATGAAGACCCACGTCTTCACCACCATCACCGGCGCGATGAAGAACGCCTTCGGAGGCCTCCTGAACCGCAAGCGCCACTGGACGCACTCGGTCATCCACGAGACGCTCGTCGATCTCCTCAGCATCCAGAAGGAGATACATCCCGGCATCTTTGCCGTCACCGACGGGACGTTTGTGGGCGACGGCCCCGGTCCCCGCGCCATGAGGTGGCACGTCAAGAACGTCATCCTTGCCGGAGCCGATCAGGTCGCCGTTGACGCCGTATCGGCAAAGATGATGGGCTTCGACCCCATGAACATCAAGTTCATCAGGCTCGCTCACGAGATGGGTCTCGGCGCCGGCGAGATGCAGGACATTGAGATCGTTGGTGAGGATATCTCGGACATCGACTGGAAGATGGGAGGCACGGAGAACACATTCGCCAGCAAGGGCCAAAAGCTCATCTACTGGGGCCCGCTCAAGCCTCTGGAGAATTTTCTACTCAGGTCACCCATCGCCCCATGGTCGTTCGTGGCTTCCAACCTCTATCACAACACCTACTGGATGCGGTTCATCGGACGCAGGCGAGTCCGCGCCGCGATGAAGACCGGATGGGGTCGCCTGTTCCAGCAATACTGACCTTCTTGCTTCAAGGGAGCAGGGCCGGGTACTGACCTTTCCGATTTCAATGAACTCGCGGGTTGGAGCATAGCTACATGGAATTGATTCAAACGAACAAAAAACTCCAGGCCGAACACGGCGTCGTTGCCGACTACGCCGACGAGTTCTTCGGCTACTTCGGCTGGCCGACCGTCGCACGCATGGACGACGGCACGCTCATCGTCTCGTCGTCCGGACTCCGCAACTACCACGTCTGCCCGTTTGGAAGGACGGTTATCTGCACGAGTACCGACGATGGCAAGACCTGGACGAGTCCGCGCGTAATCAACGATACGCCCCTCGACGACCGGGACTCGGGCGTCATCTCCCTCGGAGGACGCAGATTATTGGTGACGTGGTTCTCCGTCGACGCCCGAGGCGCGAAGCCCTCTGAGTATGAGATGGGGTTGAGTCCGCAGGACGCCGAACGGTATCAACAGGGGCTGGGCAACATGACGGACGAGGCCACCGAGCGCTACGGTGGCTCGTGGGTCAGGACGAGCGGCGACGGCGGACTCACGTGGGATGATCCTGTGCGCGTTCCCGTCTCCTCTCCGCACGGCCCGAACCGCCTCGCCAACGGCGACCTCGTCTACCTCGGCAAGACGGTCGCATCAGATGAGATCGGCAAGGTCATGAACGCCGGTTCGATTGGCCTTATCCGCAGCAGCGACAATGGGCGGACTTGGAAGGCACAGAGTTCGGTGCCCCTGCCCGACGGCCTCGACGTGGAGTGCTTTCACGAACCGCACGTCGTCGAGTTGGGCGACGGACGCCTCCTCGGGCTGATCCGCTACGACCCCAACCACCACGACTACGGCAACCGACAGCCCGGTCAGACTGACTTCCAGATGTGCCAGTCGATTTCCAGCGATGGTGGGAAGACCTGGAGCAGGGTGGAGGTCATGGACTTCCACGGCTCCCCGCCGCACTTGTTGCGTCATTCCAGCGGTACCCTCGTCACCACATACGGCTACCGCGAGAAGCCGTACGGAATCCGGGCCATGCTCAGTCATGACAGTGGCGAGACCTGGAGTTACGACTACATCCTCCGCGACGACGGACCCCATCCCGATCTCGGCTACCCATCCAGCGTCGAGCTTGGCGACGGCAGCATCCTCACCGTCTACTACCAGCGCCCCCGTACTGTGGAGGACAAGTGCGCGCTCCTCTGGAGCCGCTGGCGCTTGCCTACCTGAACCGTCCATGCATCAGGCGTCGAAAATATCGTAAGCTATGGAAAACCAGCTACCATCGGTGAACAGCGACATGACCAAGACGATGTACCAAAAGATATGGGACTCGCACGTGGTGCACCAGGAAGAGGGGCAGCCTGCCATCCTGTACGTCGACCTGCACCTCATCCACGAGGTGACGACGCCGCAGGCGTTCGACGGCCTGCGGGAGGCGGGCAGGGGAGTCCGCCGCACGGACCTCACCGTCGCCGTCGTCGACCACAACACGCCGACGGACCCGGGCCGCGTTACCCTGCCGATCAGGGACCCCATCGCGAAGCAGCAGCTCGACGCCCTCAAGCGCAACTGCGAGGACTTCGGCGTCAACCTGTTCGACATGGCGAGTCCGAATCAGGGAATCGTCCACATCATCGGCCCGGAGCAGGGATGGACCCAGCCCGGCAAGGTCATCGTGTGCGGCGACAGTCACACATCCACGCACGGGGCCTTCGGGGCTCTCGCCTTCGGCATCGGCACGTCGGAGGTCGAGCACGTTCTGGCAACGCAGACGGTCCGTCAGAACGAATCGCCCACGATGGAGATCAGGGTAAACGGCCCTCTGCCCTTCGGTGTGACCGCCAAGGACCTCATTCTCGGCATCATCGGCCAGATCGGGATCGGAGGCGGACAGGGTCACGTCGTCGAGTACACGGGCGAGGCCGTCCGCTCCCTGTCCATGGACGGACGGATGACCGTCTGCAATATGTCCATCGAGGGTGGCGCGAGAGCGGGCATGGTCGCCCCCGACGAGACGACGTTTGAGTATCTGCGTGGCCGTCCAAACGCGCCGCAAGGGGATGACTTCGAGGCCGCAGTCGACGCTTGGTCGAAGCTGCGCACGGACGAGGGCGCGGAGTTCGACGAGCTGGTCGAGATCGACGCAGGCTCGCTCGAACCGATGGTGTCGTGGGGCACCAACCCCGGCATGGTGCTTCCGGTCTCCGCTCGCGTTCCCGACCCGAACTCCTTTCAAGAGGCCGATGACCGCGTCGCGGCGGAGCGCGCCTTGGAGTACATGGACCTCGAACCGGACACGCCAATCGAGAACATCTCGATAGACCGCGTCTTTCTCGGCTCCTGCACGAACGCCCGTCTCGACGACCTCCGAGCCGCAGCGGAGGTCATAAAGGGCCGCAAGGTGAGCGAGTCGGTCTACGCGATGGTTGTGCCGGGCTCGACCTCGGTGAAAATGCAGGCAGAAGCCGAGGGTCTTGACGGCGTATTCAAGGACGCCGGATTCGACTGGCGCGAGGCCGGATGTTCGATGTGCCTCGGAATGAACCCCGACATCCTCTCATCGGGTGAGCGATGCGCCTCCACCTCCAACCGCAACTTCGAGGGACGTCAGGGTCCCGGTGGCAGGACGCATCTCGTCTCGCCTGAAATGGCTGCGGCCGCGGCCATCACGGGACACTTCGTAGACATTCGAGATTGGAAGTAGGTCAAGAGTGAGTACCACAGCAGCCGACCTGCCACCGAAGGCAGCCGAGTTCGCGCGAATCCTGCAAGAGCACATGCCGGAGTTGGAGCGCGAGTACGGCGTAGCGTCGCTCGCCCTGTTCGGCTCCTACGTCCGAGGAGAGGAGCGCGAGGACAGCGACCTCGACGTGCTGGTGGACCTCAGCCGTCCAATGGGTATGCTCGCGTTCATCGCGCTGGGAGATTACCTCTCGCAGCTTGTTGGCAAGCGCGTGGATCTGACCACGACGCGGAGCGCATCGGAGCGAAGGAGCGGAAAAAGGCTGATCCAAGAATCTGTTCCTATATGACCGGAAAGTAGACGGAACATTGAGTACCACCACTGCCGACCTGCCGCCGAAGGCAGCCGAGTTCGCCCGAATCCTGCAAGAGCACATGCCGGAGTTGGAGCGCAAGTACGGCGTGGCGTCGCTGGCCCTGTTCGGCTCATACGTCCGAGGAGAGGAGCGCGAGGACAGCGACCTCGACGTGCTGGTGGACTTTCGGATTACTCCCAGCTTGCTCGACCTGGCGAGCCTACAGAGGAACTTGAGCGACCATCTCCACACATCAATCGATCTCGTGCCAAAGTCATGTCTGCGAGAAACCATCAGCGTGCGGATTCTTCGAGAGGCGGTTGAAGTTTGAAGCGCTCATACATGGAGTATGCCCGCCTTATACGCTGAGAGATTAGCTGATTCGATACACACGTAATTGAATTGACGAAAGAAGGGAAAGAGTAAATCCCCATGCAGCCCTTTACAAAAATTACCGGCGTCGTCGCGCCGATGGACAGGGTCGACGTCGATACTGACCAGATCATTCCGGCGCAGTTTCTTAAGCGCATCGAGAAGACGGGCTTCGGCCAGTTCCTCTTCTATAAGTGGCGCTTCGACGAGGACGGCTCGCTCAATCCCGACTTCGAGCTGAACCTACCGGGATACGAGGATGCCTCAGTCCTCGTTTCCGGGAGGAACTTCGGGTCGGGGTCGTCCCGCGAGCACGCGCCTTGGGCGCTCCTCGACTACGGCATCCGCTGCATCATCGCGCCCAGCTTTGCCGACATCTTTTCCAACAATTCCCTGCAGAACGGCATCCTCCTCATCACCTTCCCCGACTCGACCGTTCGGACGATCATGCGGAAGGCGCAGGACACCCCCGGCTATCGACTCCACGTCGACCTCGAGAACCAGCGTGTCTGGGACGACGATGAAGAGATCAATGAGGGCTTCGACATCGACGAGTTCGCCAAGTACAAGCTGCTGAACGGTCTCGACGACATCGGCCTCACGCTTCAACACGAGGACAAGATCGCCGCGTACGAGACTGCCAGAGGCCTTTAGCCGACTACGTCCCGCACCTTATAACCAGCCTCGTCGCCGAACGCCCACAGTCGTCCGTCCCACGTAGCTACCACCAATCGTCCATTGACCACGCCCGGAGCGGCGCTGATCGGCGCGGGAAACTCGGTGCGAGACGCGACGCTCCCTGTATCGGCGTCCACCATGTAGACCCACCCGTCGATCCCGCCCACGGCCAACTGATCGCGGTACCTCACCGGGGCTGCCCACATGGATCTTACGCTCCGCCGGAAGGGGTTCATGTCGAGCAGGTCGTCACCGGCCTGAACGCTCCAAAACGCCTCGCGAGGCGTGAGGCCGATGCAACGGATTCGCCCTTGGTTCGTCGTCACATACATCCGCTCGTCCTCGACGAGCACCTGCGTCGGGTACTGCGCGTCGAGAACGTCGCCCTGCCATATGACTTCCCCCGTTTCAGGGTCGAGCGCGGCAAGCTGGCCGAACTCCACGCCGCTGATGATCAAACCGTCCGCCATGACCGGGCTGGAGAAGTAGTGGGTTATTCCCAGGGGAGTCTCCCACACGATCTCGCCGTTTGCGCGGTCGAGCGCAACGATCCCACGACCCGATAAATGGGTGATGAGGAGTCCGCCGACTACGATGGGACTGGGAAACGACCCCCAGCCGTCGCCGACGGGATCGCCCGACCCGACCGGGGTAGTCAGCGTCGTGTACCAGCGCTCCTCGCCGGTATCGACATCATAAGCGCCGTACCCGGCCTTGCCTCCCGTGTAGACCGTGTTCTCAGCGATGACCGGGGCGGTGTATATCCAGCGTCCGGGGTAACGGGGCAGATCACGGCTCCAAGCAAGTTGACCTGAATGTGCGTCGATACCGTGTACCCGGCCCGCAACCGATGTCGCAACGGCAATGCCGTCATCGCCAACAGCGACGGTGTTCTTCACCGACGTATCGGTCGGAACGTGCCAGTCATGATCTCCGCTTTTGGAATCGACGGCGTACACTCCGGCGTCGCCACGAAGGTTGTCGTCCGTGACGCTGTAGATGAGCTTCTCCCCATGACGGACGGGTGCGGCGCGGTGGGTAGGGCCCGGAAGCGCGTGGCTCCATAGCAGGTCCAACGCTCCGCCCTGACCCCCGAGGAACACCCTCGTAGGCTTCACGTTCCGGCGGGCCTTCGTAGTCTGCTGTACGAGGTCGAACTCGAAGCCATCCTCCGTGAACCTGACGAGCCTGTAGCCGCGCGAGTTGCCGTCGTAGCCGCCAAAGCACAGCGGAGTCGGGCCGCCGACCGCCATGCCGTTGTAATGGAAGGCCTTGGAACAGTGCGTGTGCCCGAATAGCACGAGCTTCACGTTGTACTGGTCCAGCTGATCGAGGAACTCGACTGCAGGAGGCGTGTGCATGTACAGCACCGTCTCTCGACCTTCCGGCTGGGTCGAGAGGTCTTCGATGAGCCACCGGTCCTTGCGGGCGATGTCGGCTTGGGTAAAGTAGCTGTCCTCTTTCGAGAACGCCACGAAGTGCCTTCCGCCCCAGTCGAAGCTGTAGTAGACCGGCCCCAACACCTGCTGGTAGTTCTGGATGCAGCTCTCGCCCTCGACGTACTCATACACGTCGCGATTCCCGCCCTGCGCCTCCAGCTCGACGTGCCCGTCGTGCCCGCCGTAGACCGGGCGTATCGGCGTCTGGATGGGCGCTATGGAGTCGCGGAAGAGCTCCAACTCGGCCATGGTGCCGATGTCGGTGAGGTCGCCGGTCGCAAGCACGAGGTCGGGGGCCGATTCACGCTCAAGCTGCCGGAGATCTCCCGTCAGACGTGGCCCCGTCTCGGGACCCAGCCATGCCCCCTGCGGCCGGTAGTATGGCTCGGTACGGAGGTGGGTATCGGTGATCTGCGCCAGCGTGAACTCTTCGTATTGGCGCTTCGGCGCGGAACGAAGATCGAAGTCAATCTCCGCGTCGGTCTCCGGCACACGGCGATAGAACGGACCGGTTGCCCGGTGCGTGTCCGGCACGGAGAGGGTAATGAACGAGTG
>JAPPDQ010000009.1 GCA_028875495.1 Chloroflexota bacterium | reverse complement strand
GCGCAGCGGAGTCGAAGAATCTAAGGTGTCTGCACGGCGGTAACGCTGACCGAGAGGGTTTTTACGCTACTGGTCATGATAGAAACGTGGCCTAGAATGAAAGTATGTGCGCGGAGGAGGAGGGCGACCACAAGGGTCGCCCCTACGAGAGGTTTGCCGGGGTTTATTTTCAGAGGAATGACAGCAAGAGAACAATTCGTGAGAGCCCTCGACGCAGCCACTGTCATACTCGCTTTCACGGGTATCCACAGGGGGAGAGGGTGTCCTACTCATCAACTCTGAACATGTACTGCGTCACGACCGTTGGGCGACCGGTCTCGGTCTAGCTGGGCGCGACCCGTATACGTCCGCCGTCGTCGACCTCAAAGAGAGAGACGAAATCGTAGCCCCGCTCACGGATGGCCCGGCTCCCGCCCTCGTTCCGGTCGAGGATGCACATGACTTTGACTACGCGGCACCCCGCCCCTTCAACGGCGTCGACCGCGTGCAGGAGGCTGCCGCCCTGGTTGCACGTGTCGTCTACCACGGCAACCGACATTCCCTCCCGCACCGACCCCTCGATGAGCTTGCCCGTGCCGTACGCCTTCCGTTCGCTGCGGACGATGAGCCCGGGAACGGGCGCGCCTTGGATATGGCTGGCAACGGAGATTGCCGCCAGCATCGGCACCGCCGCGACCGCCGGGCCCGCGATGGCCTCGGCGCCGCTCGCTCGCACTATCGGCTCAAACGCGCGGCCCACAAGGTATGCCCCCTCCGCGTCCAGGGTTACCAGCCGTCCGTCGAAGTAGTAGTGGCTCTTGTCACCGGACGATAGCGTGAACTCGCCGTACTGCAGCGCTCCCAGTCTCTCCGAAAGCTCCAACAGCCGTTGTGCGTCAGACACACTCATACTCACTCCTTTGGCCCATATAGTACGTGACGCCTCGCGTAGTCCTCCACAGCCTGCGGAATTATACCCTGCACTGACAACCCCTCCGACATACGCCGCCGGATGTCCGCGGCGCTGATGTCGATGAGCGGACCGTCAACGATCACCACCTCGCCGGACGCGCCCTCTCGAATTGAGTCCAACGCCGCCCGGTCGACCGTCTCCGCTCCCGGCCTCGTGACGCCCACAAGGGTTGCCAAGTCGAGCACGTCGCTAGGCCTGCGCCAGCGGTGGAGCTCGTTCAGCGCGTCAATACCCAGAATGAGGTAGAACTCGACTCCCTCGCCCATATCTCCGCGCAACTCCGTCAACGTGTCGGAGGTGTACGTCGGGCCGTCGCGGCGGACCTCCATGTCGGAGACCGCAAAGTGCGGGTTGTCCGCGACGGCGAGCCACGTCATTTCGAGCCGGCGCGTGGCATCCGTCACGGTTTGACCTTCCTTGAACCACGGACGCCCCGCCGGGACGAAGAGCACTTGGTCAAGAGCCATCTCCGTACGCACGTACTCGGCCACAGTCAAATGCCCGTTGTGGATAGGATCGAAGGTGCCGCCGAAGATGCCGATCCTCACCTATTCCCACTCCAACTCGTGCTTGCCGACGACGTAGGTGTCACCCGGCGTGATACCGGCACGTTCGAGCGCGGCGATCACTCCCTGCCGCCGCAGCTGGTCGTAGAACTGGACTCGCGCGCCCCAGTTGTTCAGATCGACCATTCCCGCGAACCGCGTGGCAGCCCGGTGTATCACCTCGTACCTGTCCGGGGCCGTTTGACGAACCTTGGGGCGCCTGTCGGCCGGAGCAGGTCGCAGGACCGGCACGTCACCCGCGGTTGTTTCCTGCTTCACTGTAGCCTGCCCGACTTCCCCTTCCTCAGCCTGTGCTTCCTCGCGAGCGGTGTTGAGAGCCTCAGCGACGTCATAGAGCAACTCATCAAGCCCGATTCTCCCTGCGGCGGAGATACTCCGCACGGAAGCGGCGGTGCCAGCCAACTCGTCCCTGCACAGCTCGAACGCGTCATCCACGCCGGGGATGTCGAGCTTGTTGAACGCAATGATCTCCGGCTTTGCTGTGAGGCTTTCGTCGAAAAGACGCAACTCGTCGCGGATGCGGAAGTAGTCCTCAACAGGGTCGGGACCGTTGCCGTCGATGACGTGAACCAAGATACGGGTGCGCTCAATGTGCCGCAGAAACTCATCGCCCAGCCCCGCTCCGGCGTGGGCGCCCTCGATCAGGCCGGGGATGTCCACCATTACGAAGCCATCGTTCTCATACTCGATGACTCCCAGCACGGGTTCCAGCGTGGTGAACGGGTAGTCGGCCACTTTAGGTCTTGCCGCGCTCACAGCTGTGAGCAGGCTCGACTTACCGGCGTTCGGCGCGCCGATTATTCCGACATCCGCGAGTAGCTTCAGTTCGAGCCGGAGACGAAGCTCACGGCCCGGATCGCCCTCCTCCGCCAGCAAGGGAAACTGGTTCGTCGAGGACGTGAATCGTGAGTTGCCTCTTCCACCACGTCCTCCTTGAACAATGAGAACCCGCTCACCGTGGGCCGTCAGGTCGGCGATGCGGTTGCCTGCTCCGTCATCCCAGACTTCGGTTCCGGGCGGAATGACGAACTCGACGTCACCGCCCCTTCTGCCATGCTTCTTTCTCCCGGAACCACCACTGCCGTTACCCGCCTTATAGATACGTTTGTATCTGAAACTCAGCAGTGTGTTGACATTCCGGTCGCACCGGGCGTAGATGTCACCTCCGTTACCACCATCACCACCATCGGGACCGCCGTGAGGCACGAACTTCTCCCGACGACCGCTAACGGCCCCATTTCCCCCACGTCCGCTACTGACTCTTATTTGAACTTGATCAATCATAGGTACTTAAAGAGTATAGCAATAGGAATTAGTAACGCTGTTGATAGTCTGGACGCACGGCCGGGAGAGACGAGAATATGCGCTTGCTCAGTTTCTTAACTGTGTTGAATTCCTGTCGAGGACTACGGCACTATGCGTGGGGTTAGTGTGCAAAATGTTATTGATCGACAGCCCGCCCCAATCGCCTGCTATACTTTCCACACAAGTTCAAGGAAGAACTCACAAAGAACCGGTAGGCAGTCCACGGTAGCACGGAGAGAGAATTGGTTTTTGACAACAATGCCGTCTTCCCGACTACGGCGAGCATAAACGACGGGATGGATCTCACACTTGGCGGAATCGGTGTGCGTGACCTCCTGACAGAGTACGGGTCGCCTCTCTACGTATTCGATGAGGTGACGCTTCGGGCGATGTGCCGTCAGTTCGTCGGCGAGTTCGCGTCGCTGTATCCCAAGAGCAAGGTGCTGTACGCCTCCAAAGCCTTCGTAAACTCCGCGATAGTAGAACTCGTGACCGAGGAAGGTCTGGGGATGGACGTGGTCTCGGCGGGCGAGGTCGCCATCGCCAAGGCCGGGGGAGCCGACCCCGCCAACCTCTACTTTCACGGCAACAATAAGACGCCCGAGGAACTGGACTATTCTCTTGATGAAGGCGTCGGTCGCTTCGTGGTTGACAGCTTCCACGAACTCGACCTCCTGAACGACAAGGCTCGTGCCCGTGGAATGAACCAGGACGTGCTCCTGCGGCTGTCGCCGAGCGTCGATCCGCACACGCACGTCATGACCACGACTGGCATCCTGGACAGTAAGTTCGGCTTCTCCATAGAGACCGGGGACGCGGCAACAGCGATCCGACAAGCCCTCGCGGCGTCGAACCTCAACCTGATCGGCATCCACTTCCACTTGGGGTCGCCGATCTTCGAGCTGGAGCCGTACTCCATTGCAGTCGACGCGATCCTGACCTACCTCGCGCCGTTCAAGGACGAGGGGCTGATCCTTGAGGAGTTCAGCCCCGGCGGCGGATTCGCCATCGGATATCTTCGAGACAGGCTCCCGCCATCGGTCGGGGCCTATGCCGAGGCCATTACCACGGCAATGAAAGCCCGTTGCGCCGATCTTGGATTCGGCGAGCCGACGTTGGTGATCGAGCCCGGCCGCTCCATCGTCGGACGCGCGGGCGTGGCGCTCTACACCGTTGGTGCGATAAAGGACATCCCGACAGTGCGGAAGTACGTGTCCCTCGACGGAGGGATGGGCGACAACATCCGGCCCGCCCTTTACGACGCAGCCTACGAGGCGGTCGTGGCCAACCGCATGGACGAGCCCCCCGCCGAGGTCGTCACCCTCGCCGGCAAGTACTGCGAGTCGGGTGACGTGCTTGTCAAGGACGTGAAGCTCCCTCATATTGAGTCGGGCGACATCATCGCCATTCCGGCGTCGGGAGCGTACGCGCCCTCGATGGCGAGCGTCTACAACTTGAACCCCCGACCGGCCATGGTGATGGTCAACGACGGTGAGGCGAGGCTCATCCGGAGACGCGAGACCTTCGCGGACATGATGCTGCAGGACGTCGTGTAGCGTTCGCTGCGCTTAGAACTACCTCAGAACTGTGTGTTGTCCGAGAATTGCCCTTCGACAAGCTCAGGGCGAACGTGTTTTTCTCTGGCCCATGCGTGGAGAAACTGGTAGAAGCGTATTCTGAGATAGTTTCTTAGTCCTTTGTCGCGACGACGATCATCCGGGGCGTGTTGATGGCGTACGGTGCGCCGTCATAGTCCCCATGCGCGACTGACAGCCGTAGCCCTGCGATGTCCAGCAGGCGGGTCAGTTCGGTCAGCGTGTAGAGCCGAACGTCGTGGCCGAGAGACTCGCGGCGAGCCCCGTCCGCGGCGACGATGCTGAACGTGACGCGGTTCCGTCCGGTGACTAGGTCGAACTCCCGGTGCTCGAGGAACGTGTTGCCGTCGTCGTCCGTATGCCAGTCATTCTGAACATAGTTGGACAGCACCCACTCTCGATTGAGCGTATCCAGGAGGAGCTTCCCGCCCGTCTTGAGGGCGTTGGCGACGGCTCGTAGCACTCTTAGGTCCTCGTCCTCCGAATCGAAGTAGCCGAAGGCTGTGAACATGTTGATAACCGCGTCGAACTCTTCGGTGAACGGTATGTCGCGCATGTCGCTGTGGACGGTTTCAATCTCGACACCCGCCTGCGCCGCGCCATCTCGTGCCATTTGCAGGTAGTCCTCGTTCAGATCCTGGCCGGTTACGACCATTCCGCGCCGTGCCAGCGTGACGGCATGACGCCCGTGCCCGCAGGCAAGATCGAGGACGCGGTCGCCCTCCTGCAGTCCGAGCGCCTGCACGGCGAACGCAGATTCACGCTCCGTCGCGTCCTGCGACAGCCGTTCGCTGTAGATCTTCGGGTAGTCCTCGTCGAAGAACTCCGTGTACCAGTTGGAAGGGATTGCCGTCATGGGGGAACCTTATAGGTATCAGGGCCTTTTCCGTTGCGTCATCTATCCCGTTCGGCCCCGTATCCAGTACGGGGCAAGCACTGAGCTTGTCCAAGGCAATTTTCGTGGTTCGACAGGCTCACCACGATAGGGGACTTTAGATGCGCCATGCCCCGAAATTGTAGCAGACCGTCCCTCGTCGAAAGATGGTGTATGATTCCACGACGGCGACGGCGTAGCAGTTAGTTGGAGGACACCGTTATGACGTTAGCGATTCTCTGGGTACAGCTTGGCGTTGCGGCTGCGGTGATACTGGGCGCGTCCCTGTTTCTGGCGAAGTCGGCGGACGTTATCGCCATCAAGACCGGGCTGGGGCGTTCCTTCGTCGGCGTCGTGCTCTTGGCGACCGCCACGTCCCTGCCGGAACTGGGGACCGGGATCAGCGCGGTTACCGTAGTCGGCCAACCCGACCTCGCCGTCGGCGGGGCCTTCGGCAGCAACCTGTTCAACCTCCTCATAATCGGCCTGATGGACATCTTCTGGTGGAGGCGCTTCCTCCTGAACCACGTCGGCATGTCGTCGGTCGTGATCGGGACGCTGGGCATCATCGTCATCTCGCTCGGCGGTGCCGCCGTGCTGCTGCACGACATGTCGTCAACGTTCGGAGGGTGGCCGATCAGTCCGATTTCGATCGTGCTTGTGGTCGGGTTCGCCGTAGCGATGTACTTCATCTATCTGTTCGAGCAGAGTGAGGGCGCAACTGACAAAAAGACCGAGACCGACGACTCCAAGCAATACGGGTCGGAGCGGCTTCCCCGACACCTCGTGATATACGTGGTCTCGGCGCTGGTCGTCGTCGGTTCGGCGGTATGGCTGTCGTTCGTGAGCGACGATCTCGCGGTCGAGATGGGCTGGGACGCCAGCTTCATGGGCACGCAGTTCCTGGCCGCCGCGACGTCCCTGCCGGAGCTTGCCACCTCCTTCGCCGCTCTGCGCATCGGGGCCCCGGAGCTTGCCATCACCAACCTGCTCGGCAGCAACCTCTTCAACATGGGGTTCGTCCTTTTCCTCGACGACGTTGCCTACACCGGAGCGCCTATCTGGACGGCGGTCTCGCCCGTTCACGCCCTCACCGGCGCCATAGCCGTCGTGATGACCGCGGTCATCGTTCTGGCGGTGGTCACGAGGCCGCGACAGGACAGGCCGGGCGTCGTCACCATTGAGGCGGGTGTGCTGATCGGGGTGTACGCCATCGCGAGTTTCCTCGTCTTCACGCTGGGGTGACTAACGGCGAGGGTCGCAGAGGAAGATGGGGCACTTGAACAGGATAGCCGTCCTGACCAGTGGTGGACTTGACAGCTGCGTCCTCCTTGCCGACCTTGCGCGTGACGCCGAGGTCTGGCCCGTTTACGTACGCGCCGGGCTGGTATGGGAGGACGAGGAGCGGCGGGCCATCGACCGGTTCATCGCGGCGCTCGACAGCCCGAACGTGCGGCCCCTCGTCGAGCTGTCCGCCCCCATGCGGCCAATCTACGGCGACCACTGGTCCACGACGGGCGTCGACGTGCCCAAGCCCGGCGACGCGGACGACGCCGTGTTCATGCCCGGGCGGAACATCGTTTTGATCGGACTGGCCGCCGTGTGGTGCAGCACGCGAGGCGTGGGAGCGGTCGCCATCGGGTCGCTGGGCGGCAACCCCTTCCCCGACGCCACACCGGAATTCTTCGATGCCTACGGAGCCGCCCTCAGTCGTGGCCTCGCCCACAAGATTGAGGTCCTCGCGCCCTATCGCGGCCGCACGAAGATTGATCTCATCCGCGAGAACAACCACCTGCCTCTCGAACTGTCGTTGACATGCATGACTCCACTTGGCGGTCTCCACTGCGGACAATGCCAGAAGTGCGAGGAACGCATCGACGCCTTCACAGCCGCCGGTGTCGAGGATAGGACGGAGTACGCGGCGCTTCTCACGTAGGCGACATAACCCCTCCTCGAACGTCTGGTACAATCCCCCACACTTTCTACGCAATACATTCCTCCTGGAGTTCCCATGAAAGTCACCAAGATCACTCCCATGCCCATCAACGCCGGCCCCTTCGGCGCGTTCTTCGTCCGAGTGGATACGGACGCGGGCATCTACGGTCTCGGCGAGTCCGGGATGACGCGCACGGGCCAGGCCGTCGGCAAGGCGGTCGAGCACCTGGCTGAGCTTGTCATCGGCGAGGACCCGCTCAGCACGGAACGATTGTGGCAGCACATGTTCCGGCGCAACTTCTTCCCCGCGCAGGGCGTTTACTCCTGCGCCATCAGCGCCATCGACATCGCTCTGTGGGACATCAAGGGGAAGGCTTTGGGTGTGCCGGTGTACAAGCTGCTGGGAGGCCCCGTGCGAGACAAGGTCGTCTGCTATCCGCACTGCCAGGGCAACTCGACCGACAAGCTGATCGAGAACTGCGTAGATCACGTCGAGCGAGGCTGGAAGTTCGTCCGCTGGGGGCAGCCGGAGACGGGTGGGACGCTTGAGGTGCGGGAGACCGGTATCCTCGACCCCATGAAGTCGATTGAGGTGGGCGAGGAGCAGATGGCGAGGGTGCGCGAGGCCGTCGGCGCGGACATCCAGATCGCCTTCGACGTGCACACCCGGCTCGACACACACCACGTGGTGAATTTCTGCAGGCGCGTCGAGAAATACAACCCCTTCTTCATCGAGGACCCGCTCCGCGCCGAGAACCCCGGCAGCTACCGGACGCTTGCGCGACACGTAAGCGTGCCCATAGCAGCAGGCGAGCAGTGGTCGAACAAGTGGCAGTTCCGCGAGGTGATCGAGGAGGAGCTCATCAGCTACGCCCGGATCGACCTTTGCAACGTCGGCGGCCTCACGGAGGCGCTCAAGATCACCCACTGGGCGGAGACACACTACATCGACATCGCTCCTCACAACCCCCTCGGCCCCGTGAGCGCCGCGGCGTGCGTGGCCCTCTGCATGGCCTCGACGAACGTCGGCGTCCAGGAGATGCCCAAGGCCCCCGGCACCTATGAGGCCGACCTATTCCCCGTTCAGATCGGCTTCGAGGACGGCTACGCATTCTCCACCGACCGGCCAGGTCTTGGCGTGGATATCGACATGGACGTCGCGGAGGCGAAGGCGTGGACTCCGAGCGGCTTCGTACCCTACCTCACCCGCAGCGACGGGGGCATCACCAACTGGTAGCCATCGTCATTCCGGCGACGGCCGGAATCCAGAGGAATCACTCATGCAGGCCGAGTCTGCACACCGAGGGATGAAAATTGGCCTGAACCGAGGACGAGCAACCACATGGGTTGCCCCTACGACAGGCTTGCCATGGCCTATTTTCGTATCAATGAGAGGGGCGTTTGGATGCCGCCGAGTTCCATCACCATCCGTGCATTCTCCGCGTCCTCGGCGGTGAGTCCTCACACGGCCCCCTCTTGCGCGTGATGGTAGAATACCGCCATCGCGCGAACGGGTGGACTGCAACTATGGACTTCGACAACTACGATCTCGATCCGGCCATCTACGACGAGATGTTCCTGCAGGACGGCACGCCCCGGGAGCATTGTGAGCAGCTCTACGAGACCCTGACGGAGTTCTCCGCCGAGGAGCTTGCCAACATCCAGGAGCGGGTCGCTCGCTCGTTCTCGAACGAGGGCATCACCTTCACGGTCTACGGGGACGACGAGGCCGACGAGCGGATCATCCCCGTGGACAGCATTCCGCGCGTGATGTCGGCCCCCGACTGGCGCGAGATCGAAACGGGACTGACCCAGCGCCTCAAGGCCCTCAACCTGTTCTTGGAGGACGTGTACGGCCCTTCACGGAGCAATGACCGTTTCGGAGTGCCCCGCATCGTCGACGACGGGGTAATCCCGGTCGACGTGGTGCGAGGCTGTCCACAGTACCGCATCGAGATGCGCGGCTTCTCGGCCCCCTACGGCACGTGGGTGGCCATATGCGGCACCGACTTGGTGAGGACGAACGACGGCTTCAAAGTGCTGGAAGACAACCTGCGCGTCCCGTCCGGCGTGTCCTACATGCTCGCGAACCGCAAGACGGCGAAGGCAAGCCTGCGCCGCCTGTACCGGGCAGTCCGCGTGCAGGAGATCGAGCACTACGGGCAGGTGCTGCTCAAGACCCTGCAGGAGCTGGCCCCGGTCGGGCGCACGGACCCGACTATCGCGCTGCTGACCCCCGGTGTGTACAACTCCGCCTTCTATGAGCACGTCTTCCTGGCCCAGCAGATCGGAGCCGAGCTGGTCGAGGGGCGCGACCTGCTGGTAAACGACGGCTACGTCTACATGCGGACCACGGAAGGTCTGCGCCGCGTGGACGTGATCTACCGCCGCGTGGACGACGACTTCGTCGATCCGCTGGTCTTCCGTCCCGACTCCCTGCTCGGCGTGCCGGGCCTGATACACGCCTATAAGCTCGGCAACGTGTCCCTCGTGAACGCGCCCGGAACGGGAGTGGCCGACGACAAGAGCGTCTACGCCTACGTGCCGGACATGATCCGCTACTATCTTTCCGAGGAGCCGATTCTGGCCAACGTCGACACCCGCCTCTGCCGCCGGCCCGAGGACCTCGAATACACGCTGGACAACCTGCAGGATCTGGTGGTCAAGCGCGTGGGCGAGTCGGGAGGATACGGGATGCTGATCGGCCCGCACTCGACAGCCGAAGAGCGCGACGAGTACGCCAAGCAGGTGCGCGCCAATCCGCCCGACTTCATATCGCAACCCGTGCTCGACCTGTCGCGCGCGCCCTGCATGATCGACGGCCAGTTCGAGCCGCGTCACGTCGATCTTCGCCCCTTCGTCCTGCACGGACGCGAGACCCGCATCGTTCCCGGCGCTTTCTGCCGCGTCGCCCTACGCCGGGGCAGCCTCGTGGTGAACTCCAGCCAGGGCGGCGGCGGCAAGGACTTCTGGGTACTGGAGGAGTAAGCAGAATGCTATCTCGTAGCGCGCAGGGACTCTACTGGATGGGCCGCTATCTGGAGCGGGCGGAGCACCTGTGCCGTCTGCTGCGACTGCAGACGGAGGCCTTGGTCGACCGGCCGGTCGAGGAGATATACTTCGGCTGGAAGCGCATCTACGGCAGCATGAGGCGGCAGCCGCCCCTGGGGGTGATCGAGCTCGACAGCGACGAGTATACCCTTGCCGACTCCTACACCCTGGCGGACGACCTGACGTTTGAGCGGGCGAACCCCGATTCGGTATGGAGCTGCTTCGCCCTGGGGCGGGAGAACGCACGGCAGATGCGCAACTGCATCAGTGCCGAAATGTGGACTCACCTCAATCTAGCATACCTGCGGATACAGCAGCTCGACATCCAGAAGATCTGGAGAGTCTCTCCTGAGAACTTCTACTCCGAGACTGCTGCGGAGATCGACACCTTCGCTGGCGTTGCCGAGGCGACCATGTACCGCGACGAGGGTTGGGAATTTCTGCAGCTTGGGCGGGTCATCGAGCGCTCCCAACTCTTGATCGCGCTACTGCTCTTTCAACTCGACGTCGAGAAGGAAGTCGAGGAAGACTCCGATCCCGACTGGACGACCCTGCTCCGGGCCTACCACGCCTTCGAAGCATACAACCGGAAATACAGCGTCGAAGTCCAGTCCGGACAGGTGCTCGACCTGCTCGTCACCGATCCTCTCATACCCCGTTCTCTCTCCCGGACGCTGGACATGATGGCGGCGAACCTTGCCTCCCTCGGCGACGGTTCGGACGAACGCTCCGGCGGTGAGGCCCAGAGACTTGGTGGCCGCCTGGGGGCCCTGGTCCACTATGACTGGCCCGACGCCGAGGACCATCGAGGCCTGTTGAAGCGTGTCCGTGAGCACTGCCGCGAACTTCATGGTCTTGTGACCTCAGCCTACTTCGAATACGCGATCGAAGACTTCCCCGTGCGCTGACACGATGCCTGACGCGGTCCGCTACGACATCGAGCACGTCTCTCACTACGTCTACTCCCCGCCTGTCCGGCACAGCGTCATGTCTCTCTGCATGAAGCCGCGCGACGACTCCGGTCAGCGGCTGCTGAGCTTCGATGTCCGAACGCGCCCCTCGTCCTCCCTGAACGCTGAGACGGACGGCTTCGGCAACACGAAACACGTCCTCAACATCCATCGCGAGCACACAACACTGGAGATCATCGCCCACTCCACGGTGGAAACGACTCATGCCGCCCCCCTGCCGGACGCACTTGGCACCGGCGCATGGGACGAGGTCCGCTCGTGGACGGCGGCGTTTACGCACTGGGAGTTCACCCGTCCCAGCGTCTTCGCCCAACCCACTCCTGCCCTAGCCGCCTTCGTAGACCGGCATGGCGTGGCGCCGAGCGACGACCCGTTGCAGTCGCTGGTTGGCCTTCGCGACACCATCCATGGTAGCTTCGAATACGTGCCGGGGAGCACTACCGCAGTCTCCCCAATCGACCACATTCTGGAGACCGGCGAGGGCGTCTGCCAGGACTACGCCCACGTCATGATCGCTATCGCCCGCTCATGGGGCATCCCGACCCGCTACGTCTCGGGCTACGTGTCCTCCAGGAAGGCGGGCATGGGCGCGCCGCAGTCGGCAACCCATGCCTGGGCGGAATGCTACCTCCCCGAGTTAGGCTGGACCGAGTTCGACCCCACGAACCCGGCGCTCCCCAACGAGCGCAGGGTGCGCGTGGCAGTGGGCCGCGACTACGACGACGTGTCCCCCACTCGCGGCGTCTTCGTGGGCAACAGCGACAGCATCCTCGAGGTCAGCGTACGGATGCGCCCGGTGGAACCGGCGTTATCCTGACGCCGATCAGCCCTCCGTCTTCTCCCAGGCGGGGTCGATAGACTGCGCGATGCGTTCCTTGTAGTCCTCGCGGGGCGGGGAGAAGATGTCGAGCACAAGGCCCTTGTCCGGTCCCCCGTACAGGGCGTGAGGAACGCCGCCGGGGATGACGTAGGACATCCCACGCTTCATCGTCTGCCGCTCGCCGCCGATGGTCATTTCGAACTCGCCTTCCAGCACCATGCCCGCCTGCTCGTGGGGGTGCGTGTGCTCGGGCACGTCGGTGTGAGGGTCGGTCTCGATCAGGCTCATCATCACCTTGTCGCCCCATAGCGTGCGGATACGCACTCCGGGTACGATCTCGACCGGATTGACCTTGAGAATGTCGGTGAAGTAGGACATGGAGTCTCCTCTTATGGTGTGGGCTTTTCGTACTGAGTTGTAGGTCTGATGCCGACCCTTACGAGCCAGGCGGTCCCGCCCGGCGCGCCTCGTAGTCGGTGCCGGCTTTCTTGAGGGCATTTGTGCGCAGGTCTTTCAAGTGGTCGCGCTTCTCGATGGACCACTTCTCGGACGCGGTCAGGTTGTGCAGGGAGTTCTGGAACTGCGGTGCGACATAGCGGGCGATAAGCTCATAGCTCCTCCTCACCTGCTCGCGGTTGCCCCACTCTGTAGCAACGAACAGCACTCCGCCGAACCCGCCGCTTTCCTCGTCCAGCCGGTGGATTGCCGCGATCAGGTCGTCCGGCGTGCCGACGACCCATCTTCCCGACTCGGTCGCCGCGTCGATGGTCTCCTCACCCGGCCCGTCGTGGAGGGGTTCGTGGCCCATCACCGTCTCGAAGTAGTGCCTTTGGAAGCTGGTGGATCCGGCCCGAGCCGCCTCCACGGCCTCTTTCTTCGAGTCGGCAAGGAATGCGTGAATAACCAGCCTCCACTCGCTGCGGTCCATCTGCTTGCCGTGACGTTCCGCCGTCTCTTCCGCGATGGACCAGAAGTCGTTGAGGCTCCGGGCGTCGTGCCGCTTCATGACCGTCGGATCGGCGATGGAGAGCACCCACGCGCCGTGCCGCCCGGCAAGCTCCATTCCCGACGGCGACATCGCCGCGGCGACCGCGACCGGGAAGTGCGGCTTCGTGTACGGCTGGAGGTGCAGGCGCGCCTCGTTGAGCGTGAACCAGTCCGACTCGTACGTGATCGGCTCCGTCTCCGTCAGCAGGCGCATGATGATGTCGAACGACTCGCCCATGCGGTTGCGCTGCGTGAGCGGGTCGATGCCGAGCATGTAGGCGTCGGTCGTCAGAGCGCCCGGCCCCACGCCGAGCATGGCGCGGCCTCTCGTCAGGTGGTCGAGCAGGACCATCCGGTTCGCCACCATGAGCGGGTGATGGTACGGCAGGCTGATGACCCCGGTGCCGAGCTTGATGTGCTTCGTCCGCTCCGCCGCGACGCCCATGAACACCTCCGGCGAGGCGATGGTCTCCCATCCGGCAGTGTGGTGCTCTCCTATCCACGCCTCGTCGAAATTCAGGTAGTCGAGCCACTGGAGCAGCTCAAGATCGCGCTCCAGTCCCAGCGTGGGGTTCTCCCCCAGCACGTGGAACGGCGCCAGGAAGATACCGAACTTCATACGGTCAGGCAGAGTCATGTCGTCTCCTGTCTACGCAATTTCGCCCCTATCCTACCACTCGCTTGGCCTCGACCCATAGCGCCTCCTTCTCATCGAAGGATAAGTCGGAGACCGACTGGCCACGTTCGCGGGCGAGGCTCTCCATGTGCTCGAAGCGGGCGCGAAACTTGTGCCCCGTCATGCGAAGCGAGTCCTCGGCGTCCAGCTTGAGCCAGCGGGCCACGTTGACCAGCGTGAAGAGCACGTCGCCATACTCGGCCTCACGCTCCTGCGGAGTCTTCGCCCGCTGCAGCTCGTCGAGCTCCTCGCGGACCTTGTCGAGCACCCCGCCGAAGTCGTCCCACTCGAATCCGACCTTCGACGCGCGATTGCCGAGCGCCTGCGCGTACGCCAGAGACGGCATCGCGCGAGGTATGCCGTCGAGCGTGCCTTTGTCCTTGTTGGACGGCTCGGCGCGCTTGATATCATCCCAGCGGGCCACGACCTCTCCCGAGTCCGAGACCGTAGCGTCGCCAAAGACGTGAGGGTGCCTCCGCATCAGCTTGTCGCGCACACCGCCCACCACGTCCTCAGCGTCGAACTGGCCCGCCTCGTCAGCTATCTGGATCTGGTAGACGAGGTGGTACAGGACATCGCCAAGCTCCTCCGCGATCTCCTCGGGCTTCCCCCCGTCGATGGCGTCGAGAAGCTCGTAGACCTCCTCCACCAGCATCGGCTTGAGCGACTCGTGCGACTGCTCCCCATCCCACGGACACCCGTCTGGCCCACGGAGATGGGCGCACAGTGCCAGCAAACCATCGAACGTGGGAGGGAATTCCTGCGGCATGGAGGTAGATTATCACCCGTCCGACAGACTGTACACTAAAGCTAGAAAGGAGAAGGTATTGCGTAGAGCGGGGAATCGGTCGTGATGCTTCGCGCCACTACTTTCTACGCACTACTTTCCACTTTCTTCCCTCCGTTTGACGCTCCCCTAGCCTATTGATACACTCGCTCAGATTCCAATCAGACCCTGCGGAGGATGCAATGACCCAGGTTTCGGGGCGGGCGCTGCGGCTGTACCACGAGGCCGTCGTAATCGACGGGCTGAACGTGAGCAACTGGGACAGCGACGAGGTATACGTGAGCCTAAATGACGGAGGCGTGTCGGCGATAAACGCGACGATCGCCACGTGGGAGAACTACCGAGAGACCCTCGACCATATATCGGGGTGGCTTGCCCGGTTCCGCGAGCGCTCCACCCGCATCCTGCAGGTCGAGACCGTCGAGGACATCCACCGCGCCAAGCGCCAAGGGAAGACAGGCATCATCCTCGGATGGCAGAACACGTCGCCCATCGAGAACCGTCTCGACCGGCTTGAGTTGTTCCATCGACTTGGAGTGCGCATCGCGCAGGTCACGTACCACGAGCGCAACCTGCTGGGGGACGGCTGCATGGAGCGGCAGGACGGCGGTCTCACCAACTTCGGTGTAGACGCGGTCAAGGAGATGAACCGGGTCGGAATCCTCATAGACCTCTCGCACGTCGGCGTCGCTACCACAATGGACTCCATCGAGGTCTCCGACAAGCCCGTGGCCATCACTCATGCCAACGCCAAGTCGTATTACGAGCACCGCCGCAACAAGACCGATGAGGCGATCAAGCTCATGGCCGAGAAGGGCGGCGTCATCGGCGCGACGTGCATCCGAACGTTCCTGAAGCACTCATTCGACTCGAACCTCGCCGACTACCTCGACGCAATCGACCACCTCGTCGAAATGGTGGGGATCGACCACGTGGCCATCGGGACCGACCATACCCAGGACCAGCCGGAGGAGTTCTGGCGCTACATCGGCTCGCAGCAGGGCACGAAGTTCCCCTCCACGTTCACCCAGGTGGACGAGAAGCCCAAGCCGTGGCGGGACCTCTACCCCGACGAGTTGGAGACCCCTGATCACCTTCCCTTTATGTCAGAGGCTCTCCTCATACGCGGCTACACCGACGATGACATCCGCAAGATACTCGGCGGCAACTGGCTCCGCCTCTTCGAAGAGGTGTGGGTGGAGTAGTGATTTCCCTGCGCTTGGGGACGTTGTGAGCAGTGGTTATTATCCTGTACGGAAACCGGAGTGATTCAGAAGAGACTCTACATTGCTGCCGCAAGCCATCCGGTCGCTTCTGCAATTGTCCTTCTGAACCGGGTGCGGGACGGCATTGAAGATGTAGATGATGGCTACTGCAAAGGCGACATTCGACAGGAAGCCTA